>CAJXTG010000006.1 GCA_913060655.1 uncultured Nitriliruptoraceae bacterium
GGGGCGGGAGCGGCACGGCCCGGACGCGCTCGACACGATGCGGGAGCTCGTCCTCGCCGGCACGCTCGGCCCCGACGGGTGGGTGTGGGCCGACGGCATGGACGAGTGGATGCGCGTGCGCGACGTGCCCGCGCTCGTCCCCCCGCCCGCGCTGCGCGCGACGCTGCCCGCATGGCCGGAGGGGCCGGCCGACTAGCGTCACGCCCATGGACGTCCTCGACGGCATGGCCGGACCCCTCGAGCTGCTGCGTGCGCGCGGCCTCGTGCAGGACGTCACCGACGAGGCGGCGCTGCGCGACGCGTTCGCCGCCGGTCCCGTCACCTTCTACGTCGGGTTCGACCCGACGGCTCGCTCGCTGCACGCCGGCAACCTCGTCGGCATGATGGCGATGGCCTGGCTGCAGCGGGCCGGCCACCGGCCGATCGCGCTCGCCGGCGGCGGCACCGGCCGCATCGGTGACCCGTCGGGCCGCGACACCGAACGGACGCTGCTCGGCGAGGACGAGCTGGCCGCGAACCTCGCCGGCATCCGCCGGCAGCTCGACGCGTTCCTCGACCTCGACGACGTCGAGGGCGGCGAGCGCGGCTTCCTCGTGGACAACCACACGTGGCTCGCCGACCTCGACCTGCTCGGCTTCCTCCGTGACGTCGGCGTGCACGCGCCCGTCACCGCGATGCTCGGCCGCGAGTCGGTGAAGCGGCGGCTCGAGGGACGCGAGCAGGGCATCACCTACACCGAGTTCACCTACCAGCTGCTGCAGGCGTACGACTTCGTGCACCTGCACCGCACGCACGGCTGCGTGCTGCAGGGCGGCGGGTCGGACCAGTGGGGCAACATCACCGCCGGCATCGACCTCGCCCGGCGTCTCGACGGCGTGCAGCTGCACGGCGTCGTCTGGCCGCTGCTCACCACCGCCGACGGCGCGAAGTTCGGCAAGTCCGCCGGCAACGCCGTGTGGCTCGACGCGGGCATGACCAGCCCGTACGCGTACTACCAGTACTGGTTCAACGCGGCCGACGACGACGTCGAACGGTTCCTCCGCCTGTTCACGTTCCTGCCGCTCGCCGACGTCGCCGACGTCGCCGCACAGCATGCGGCCGACCCGTCGGCGCGGCACGGGCAGCGGACCCTCGCCCGCGAGGCGACCCGCATCCTCCACGGCGACGACGGGGTCGCCGCCGCCGAGCGGGCCACCGAGGTGCTGTTCGGCGACGCGCCGTACGGGACCCTCGGTGATGACGTGCTCGCCGACGCGTTCGGCGAGGCCCCCAGCGTCGAGGTGCCGCGCGCACGGCTCGACGACGGCATCGGCCTGCTCGAGCTCATGACCACCGTCGGTGCGAGCGCCTCCAACGGGGAGGCCCGCCGGCTCGTCCAGCAGGGGGCGGTGCGCATCAACAACGCGGCCGTCGACGACCCCGCCCGCGTCGTCACGCCCGCCGACCTCGCCGGCGAGACGATCGTCGTGCTGCGGGCCGGCCGCCGCCGCCAGTTCCTCGCCCGGTTCGTCTGACCCCGCCCGCCCGGGCCGGACCCTGCCGGGCCCGGGTCCTCACGGGTGCGGGACCCTCGGCGCCGCGGTCGGGGTCCGGAGTCCCTCGCCCGACGGTGCGCCGGCTGCTCGGCTGGGCCCACGCGCGGGCACGGCGGCGCGGCCGGACGACGGGACCGTCACGTCCGGCCGCGACCGGGGGGCCACGGCCCCGTCACCCGCGGAGCGCCCGACGAGGAGCCCACGATGCCGACCACCACTGGAGATGCCACCGCCGGAGATGCCACCGCGACCGCCGAGCCGGCCGCCGACCGCTGGGTGCTGCCGTTCGCCGACGGTGACGCGTCGCAGCGGACGCTGCTCGGCGGGAAGGGGGCGAACCTCGCGGAGATGGCCCGCATCGGCCTCCCCGTCCCGCCGGGCTTCATCGTCACCACCGAGGCGTGCCGGGCGTTCCGCCACGCCGGCGAGGTGCCCGACGGGCTCGTCGCCCAGGTCGACGCGGCGCTCGCCGACCTCGAGGCGGCCACCGGCCGGCGGCTCGGCGACCCGGAACGGCCGCTGCTGCTGTCGGTCCGCTCCGGCGCCCCGTTCTCCATGCCGGGGATGATGGACACCGTCCTCGACCTCGGTGCGACCGACGCGACCATCCCCGGCCTCGTCGCCATGGGCGACGAGCGCTTCGCGTGGGACGCGACCCGCCGCTTCACCGAGCTGTTCGGCCGCGTCGTGCTCGGCGTCGAGGCCCCCGTGTTCGACACCGTCCTCACCGAGGCGATCGCCGCGGCCGGCGTGCGTGACGAGCGCGACCTGAGTGGCGAGCAGCTCGCCGACGTCGTCGCCCGCCAGCGGGCCGCGGTCGAGGCGCGCGGCATCACGTTCCCCACCGACCCCCGCGAGCAGCTGCACCTCGCCGTCGTCGCCGTGTTCCGCTCGTGGGACGGCGCGCGGGCGCAGGCCTACCGGCGTGTCGAGGGCATCGACGACGACCTCGGCACCGCCGTGAACGTGCAGACGATGGTGTTCGGCAACCTCGACGACCGCTCCGCCACCGGCGTCGCGTTCACCCGCGACCCGGCGACCGGCGAACGCACCGCCTACGGCGACTTCCTCGTCGGCGCGCAGGGCGAGGACGTCGTCGCCGGCACCCGGCACCCCGAACCGCTCGCCGCGCTCGCCGACCACTTCCCCGACCTGCACGCCGAGCTGCTCGGCCACCTCGACACGCTCGAGCAGCACTACCGCGACCTGTGCGACATCGAGTTCACCATCGAGGCGGGCACGCTGTGGATGCTGCAGACCCGCGTGGGGAAGCGCTCCGCCGCCGCCGCGCTGCGCACGGCCGTCGAGATGGTCGACGAGGGGCTCATCACCCCCGACGACGCGCTCGCCCGCGTCACCCCCACCCAGCTCGAGCAGCTGCTGCACCCGCGGTTCGGCCCCGACGCGCCCGACGCGCTCACCACCGGGCTGGCCGCGTCCCCCGGTGCGGCCGTCGGCCGGGTCGTGCTCACCGCCGAGGAGGCCGTCGAGGTCGCCCGCGACGGCACGCCCGTCGTGCTGGTGCGCGAGGAGACGTCGCCCGACGACCTCGAGGGGATGGTCGCCGCGAAGGGGCTGCTGACGTCCCGCGGCGGGCTCGTCAGCCACGCCGCCGTCGTCGCCCGCGGGCTCGGCATCCCCGCCGTGTGCGGCGCGTCCGCGCTGACCATCGACCAGCCGGCCCGCACCATCACCGTCGACGGCACCGTCATCCGCGCCGGCGACGTCGTCTCCATCGACGGGACCTCCGGCGCGGTCGTCGCCGGCGAGGTCACCCTCGAGGTGCCCGACGACGACCCGCGGGTCGACCGGCTGCTCACCTGGGCGGACGAACGGCGCACCCTGCGGGTGTACGCGAACGCCGACACGCCCGACGACGCCCGCCGGGCGCTCGCCGCCGGCGCGCAGGGCATCGGCCTGTGCCGCACCGAGCACCAGTTCCTCGGCGACCGGCTGCCGCTCGTGCAGCAGGTCATCCTCGCGGCGACCCCGGAGGAGGAGGCCGCGGCGCTCGCCCCGCTCGAGGCGCAGCAGCGGGCCGACTTCGAGGAGCTGCTGGAGGTCATGGACGGGCGCACCGTCGTCGTCCGGCTGCTCGACCCGCCGCTGCACGAGTTCCTCCCCGACGTCGAGGAGCTGCGCATCAAGGAGGCGCTCGGGACGCTCACCGAGGCGGACGTGCCGCTGCTCGCCGCCGCTGCGAAGCTGCGTGAGCACGACCCGATGCTCGGCATCCGCGGCACCCGGCTGGGGGTGCTGCGCCCGCTGCTGTACGAGGCGCAGGTGCGGGCGCTGCTCGGCGCCGCCGCCGCGCTGCGGCAGCGCGGGCTCGACCCGCGCGTCGAGATCATGGTGCCGCTCATCGCCACCCGCGGCGAGGTCGAGTGGGCGATGACGCTGATCGGCCGGGTCGCCGACGAGTTCGCGGCCGCGCACGGCGGACCCGTGCCGCACACGACCGCGACGATGATCGAGACGCCGCGGGCGGCGCTGCGGGCCGCCGCGATCGCCCCGCAGGTCGACGCGTTCTCGTTCGGCACCAACGACCTGTCGCAGCTGACGTTCGGGTTCTCCCGCGACGACGTGTCCGCGAACTACATCCCCGCGGCGCTCGCCGGCGGCATGCTCGAGCACGACCCGTTCCGCACCCTCGACGTCAACGGGGTCGCCCGGCTCATCGAGCTCGCCGTCACCGAGGGCCGCGCCGCCAACCCCGACCTCGTCACCGGCATCTGCGGGGAGCACGGCGGCGACCCCGAGTCGATCGCGATCTGCCACCGGCTCGGCCTGACCCACGTGTCCTGCTCCGCGTCACGCCTCGAGGTCGCCCGGCTCGCGGCCGCCCGCGCCGCCCTCGGCATCGGCGGACCCTCCACGACCGCCTGACGCCCCGGGCGGGTCCGGGCCGGTTCTCCACAGGGGCGGGAGCGGCCGCGCGGCCGTCGGCGCCCGCCCCTAGGGTCCGGTTGTGGTCAGGGTCGGGGGTCCGGTACCGTTCCGGCGTCCCAACCGCCCGGAAGGGCACGGACCCGCGAGGGTCCCGGGACAGCACCCCTGCTCCGGACGCGATGCCGCCGTGCGCTCGTACGGCGGACCGGCCGGGGCCCCGCCGACAGGCGAGACCGGAGGAGGTGCGGCATGCGCCGCTACGAGATGATGCTGATCGTGTCCGACACCCTCGAGGAGGACGCCGCGCAGGCGGTCGTCGAGAAGGCCAAGGCGGCCCTCGTCGACCAGGGCGGGACGATCCTCGACGAGGCCTGGTGGGGCAAGCGGGCCTTCGCGTACGAGATCGCCAAGCGCGACCACGGCTTCTACGCCGTGCTCGACATGGAGGCGACCAGCGAGGCCGTCGCGGAGGTCGAGCGTCAGCTGAAGATCCTCGACGAGGTCGTCCGCTTCAAGACCGTCCGCCCGGATGTCCGCATCCGCGCGAACCGCTGAGGCGCCGACCGGTCCCGCGCACCCGCCCGGGCGGCCCGACCACGCCACCCACCGCGCCGACATCGAGGAGCACCGCATGGCATTCGAGTCGAACTACGTCACGTTCATCGGCAACCTGACCGACGACCCCGAGCTGCGCTACACGCAGGGCGGCACGCCGGTCACCACCATCCGTCTGGCGTCGAACCGGCGCTGGAACGACCGCGACGGCCAGCAGCAGGAGGAGACGACCTACCTCAACGTCACCTGCTGGCGGGACATGGCCGAGAACGTCGCCGAGACGCTGCACAAGGGTGACCGCGCCGTCGCCATCGGCCGCCTGAAGGTCCGCAGCTACGAGAACCGTGAGGGCCAGACGGTCTGGACGACCGAGATCGAGGCCGACGAGATCGCGCCGAGCCTGCGCTGGGCCCGCGCCAACGTCAACCGCACCAGCGGTGGTGGCGGTGGCGGCGGCTTCAGCGGCGGTGGTGGTGGGGGCTCGTCGACGCCGCCGGCCGCCCCGCTGCCCCCCGAGGACGTCCCGTTCTGATCCCCGACCACCACTCGTCGCCGGCGACCCGCCGGCCGTGCGATCCCTGAGGAGCACGCCCATGCCGAGCAAGCCGAAGTCGAAGAAGCCGTCCGACCGCAAGCCGCGGAAGGACAAGCCGTGCCCGATCTGCTCACGCGGCATCGAGTACATCGACTACAAGGACCTGGCCCTGCTCAAGCCGTTCCTGAACGAGCGGGCCAAGATCAAGGCACGGCGCACCAGTGGCGCCTGCGCCGCCTGCCAGAAGCATCTCGCCGCCGCCGTGAAGAACGCGCGGGAGATGGCCCTGATCCCGCACTCGACCCGCTGAGGAGTCCGGACATGAAGCTGATCCTCACCGACGAGGTCGAGAACCTCGGACTGGCCGGTGACGTCGTCGACGTCGCCGACGGGTACGGGCGCAACTTCCTCCTCCCGCGCGGCCTCGCCATCATGGCGACGAAGGGCGCGATGAAGGAGGCGGCGGCGCTGACGCGGGCCCGCAAGGCCCGCGAGGCGAAGACGCTGGACGGCGCGCTCGCCGCGAAGACCGCCCTCGAGGCGCGCACGCTGCGCATCGAGGCCCGTGTCGACGACCGTGGCCGGCTGTACGGCTCGGTCGGCGCGGCCGACGTGCACCGGGTCCTCAAGGAGCGTGGCCACGACGTCGACCGCCGCAAGGTCGACCTGAAGGGCGGCATCAAGCAGATCGGCACCTACCAGGTGCCCGTCCGCGTCCACCCGCAGGTCGTCGCGTCCGTCACCGTCGAGATCATCGACTCCGAGGGCGAGGAGCGGGCCGCCGAGGCCGCCCGTGTCGCCGAGGAGCGGGCCATCGCCGACGCCGCCCTCGCCGCCGCCGCGCAGCTCGACGACGCCGAGACGGCGACCGCCGACGACGCTGCCGCCGACACCGCCCCCGCCGACGTCGACGCCGCACCGGCCGCCGACGCGGCGGATGCGGACGTCACCGCCGACGCGTAGGGTCGGCGCACGGGCGACGGACGGACCGGCCGGCGGACCGAGGGACAGGGGGTGGACCGGGGATGAGCGACGCACCACCGATCGCGCCACCCCCCGGACTGCCCGACGACCGTGCCGCGGCCGTCAACGGCAACGGTGACGGCTCCGCCCCGCGCGGTCCCGACCGGGTGCCGCCGCACTCGCTCGAGGCGGAGGTGTCCGTCCTCGGCTCCTGCCTGATCTCCAAGGACGCGGCGGTCCTCGCGCTCGAGCTGCTCAAGCCCGACGACTTCTACCGCAACGCCCACCGGGTCGTCTTCGAGGCCGTCCAGGCGCTCGCCGGCGCGAACGAGCCGGTCGACGCGGTCACCGTCACCGAGTGGCTGTCGCGGCACGGGCGGCTCGACGAGGTCGGCGGTGCCGCGGCGCTGTACGACCTGACCGACCAGGTCCCCACCGCCGCGAACGCCGCCTACTACGCGCGCATCGTGCGCGACCGGGCGCTGCTGCGCCGGCTCATCGAGGCCGGCGGGCGGGTCACCCAGCTCGGCTACGAGCCGACCGACGACGCGCTGCAGTCCGTCGACCGCGCCGAGTCGATCGTCTACGAGCTGTCGCAGGCCGGCGGCACCGCCGAGCTGCAGCCGCTCAACACGCTGCTCACCGAGTCGTTCGAGCAGCTCGAGAAGCTGTCGAAGGAACGCAGCGAGGTCACCGGGCTCGCCACCGGGTTCGACGACCTCGACCGGCTCACCGCCGGGCTGCAGCGGCAGAACCTCGTCATCGTCGCCGCCCGACCGTCGATGGGGAAGTCCGGCCTCGCGCTCGGCATCGCCGAGTACGTCGCGATCGACACGCGCAAGCCGGTGCTGCTGTTCAGCCTCGAGATGTCCAAGACCGAGATCGTCAACCGCATGCTGTCGTCGCAGGCGCGGATCGACTCGGGACGGCTGCGCACCGGCCGGCTCGAGGACGCCCACTGGCGGGCGCTCGGCGAGGCGCTCGGACGGATGAACGACGCGCCGCTGTACATCGACGACACGCCGTCGATCACGATGCTGGAGATCCGCGCGAAGGCGCGGCGGCTGAAGCAGCGGGCCGGCCTCGAGCTGATCGTCGTCGACTACCTGCAGCTGATGACGGCGAACCGTCGCACCGACAACCGGGTGCAGGAGGTCGCCGAGTTCTCCCGCGGGCTGAAGATGCTCGCGAAGGAGCTCGACGTGCCCGTCGTCGCCCTGTCCCAGCTGTCCCGCCAGCCGGAGGCCCGCACCGACAAGCGGCCGATGCTGTCCGACCTGCGCGAGTCCGGGTCGATCGAGCAGGACGCCGACATCGTCGGGTTCATCTACCGCGACGAGGTGTACGACGCCGACTCGCCCGACAAGGGCACCGCCGAGCTGATCATCGCCAAGCACCGCAACGGCGCCGTCGGCAAGGTCCAGCTCGCGTTCCTGTCGCACTACGCGAAGTTCGCGAACCTCTCACGCCGACCCGTCGGCGCCGGCGGCCCCCCGGTCGCGCCCCCACCGGACCCCGGCGCCGGGGCCGGGCTGGGACCCGGGCCGGGACCAGGGGCGGGACCAGGGGCGCACAGCCCCGTCTGAGCGGCCGGCGCTCCGCTACGGTGCCCCGACGGCCGGTGCGGCCCGGGCCGACCCGGACGCCGACCGACACGAGGGGCGGCCATGGCGACCTGGCACACCGGACGGCTCCTCGTCGCCATGCCCGTCCTCGAGGACCCCACGTTCGCACGGGCCGTCGTGCTGCTCATCGACCATGACGAGGACGGTGCGCTCGGCGTCGTGCTCAACCGTGCGTCGGAGGTGCCCGTCACCGAGGCGACCGACCGGCTCCTCGACCTCGTCCCCGCCCCCGACGTGCTGTTCGGCGGCGGCCCGGTCGAACCGGAGGCCGTCGTCGCGATCGGCCGCGCCCACGACGACGCGGTCCGCAGCGAGACGACGTTCGTCGAGGGGCTGCGGCTCGTCGACCTCGACCAGGACCCCGTCCTCGCCGGCGTCGAGCTGACCCAGGTGCGGCTGTTCGCCGGCTACGCCGGCTGGGCGCCCGGCCAGCTCGAGCACGAGCTGTGGAACGGCGCGTGGGCGGTCGTCGACAGCGAGCCGTCCGACGTGTTCACCCCCCGGCCGGAGACGCTGTGGCGCGACGTGCTCGCCCGCCAGTCCGGGCGGCTGCGGCTCCTCGCCGACTACCCCGCGGACGTGCACCTCAACTGAGCGTCAGGGGTCGCAGCGCAGCGGCGGCCCGTCGTCCGCCCCGTGGTAGGTGACGCGGCGCCCCTCGACCTCCAGCGTCAGCAGGTAGCCGTCGGTGAGGACCTGCGGGTACAGCACGCCCTCCTCCGGGCAGCCGAGCGACCCGTCGGCCCACACGACGTCGAGCGCCCCGGCGACGGCGACCTCCGCCTCCGGCACCCCGTAGTGCGCGGCCGCGTCCGCGATCGCCGCCTCGACCTCGTCGGCGAGCCCGTCGAGCGACAACAGCGTCGCCTCGACCGCACCCTCCGGCGCCTCGACCTCGGCGACCATCCCGCCCGCGTCCGCGTCACCCTCCGCCGTCGCGTCACCACCGCAGCCGGCGACGACGAGCGTGGCGACGAGCAGCGCGGCGGCCGACCGGCCCGCGGCCGGCGTGCGTCCCGCTCCGCGGTGCGCGCCCATCAGGCGAGCCCGCGCAGCGCCGTGCCGAGCCCGGCGACCGCGGCGGCGGCGACCCGGCGGAAGCCGACGGCGAGCAGCGGGTCGAGCAGCGCGAGCGGTCCGCGCAGCGCGAACGTCGCGTCCCAGGTCACCACCGACCCGCCGGCGTCGTCCGGCCGGACCGTCACCACGTCCTGCCCGCGGAACCAGCTGCCGCGGGTCGTGAACACGACGCGGGCGTCCGGCGTCAGCTCGGTGATCGTGTAGGTCATCGGCACGATGCGGGAACCGAGCCGCAGGTCGACCTCGACGGCGGTGCCGAGCCCGACCGGACCGTCCCCGACCCGGCGGGCCGCGGCGATCTGCGGGTCCCAGCCGGCCGTGTTGGTGAAGTCGGCGAGGAACGCGAACGCGACGGCCGGGGGGACCGGTGCGGGGACGTCCTCGACGATGCGTGCCATGCGGTGAGCGTACGCTCCCCGCGCCGCGTCGTCGAAGGGTCCGAGGTGGGTGACACGTCCTGGACGTTCCTGCTCGTCGGCTCGTTCGCCGCGATGGGCGCGGCGATGGCCGTCGGCACCCTCGCCGCCCTGCTCCAGCATCGCCGCACCGGCACGATGCCCGGTTCCGACGAGCCCGTCGAGCTCAGCCCCGCCCGGCGGCGGAACCTGTGGATCCGTGTCGTCGTCGGCCTCGTCCTCACCGCCGCGGGTATCCGCGCGCTCGTCCAGGTCGGCATCCTCTGAGCCGGCGCGGTTAGCCTCCCCGGCGTCCGGTGGGAGCCGGACGGGGAGTCGGACGGGAACGGGGGCACCATGCTGTTGCAGCGCCGCATCTTCGAACCGGAGCACGAGCAGTTCCGCGAGGTCGTCGCACGCTTCGCACAGACCGAGATCGCCCCGCATCATCTCGACTGGGAGCGGGCCGGCATCGTCCCGCGCGAGATCTGGCTGCGGATGGGTGAGCTCGGCCTGCTGTGCACCGACGTGCCGGAGGAGTACGGCGGCGGCGGGATGCCCGACTTCCGCTTCAACCTCGTCATCACCGAGGAGCTGATGCGCGTCGGCGCGTCGGGGCTCGGCACGATCCTGCACAACGACACGATCGTCCCCTACTTCCTCAAGTACGCGACGGACGAGCAGAAGCAGCGGTTCCTCCCCGGCATGGCCAGCGGCGAGCTCATCACCGCCATCGCGATGACCGAGCCGGGCGCCGGCTCCGACCTCGCCAGCATGCGCACCACCGCCATCAAGCAGCCCGACGGCTCCTACCTGCTCAACGGTTCGAAGACGTTCATCACCAACGGCATCCACTCCGACGTCGTCATCGTGTGCGCGAAGACGGACCCGACGGCGAAGCACGCGGGCATCAGCCTGCTGCTCGTCGAGCGGGACATGCCCGGGTTCTCCCGCGGGCGCAAGCTCGAGAAGGTCGGCATGCACGCGCAGGACACCGCCGAGCTGATCTTCGAGGACGTCGTCGTGCCCGCCGAGAACCTCCTCGGTGAGGAGGGCGCCGGGTTCCGCCACCTGATGGAGGCGCTGCCGCAGGAGCGGCTGTCCATCGCCGTGTCCGCGATCGCCGGTGCGGTCGCCGCGTTCGACCTGACGCTGCAGTACGTCAAGGAACGGGAGGCGTTCGGCAAGCCGATCGGCTCGTTCCAGCACTCCCGCTTCGTCATGGCGGAGCTCGCCACCCGCATCCAGGCCGGGCAGGCGTTCGCCGACCAGTGCGTGGAGCTGCTCAACGAGGGGGCGTTGACCGCCGAGCACGCCGCGATGGCGAAGTGGTGGCTGACCGACCTGCAGAACGACGTGCTCGACGCGTGCGTCCAGCTCCACGGCGGCTACGGGTACATGCGCGAGTACGAGGTGGCCCGCTGGTGGACCGACGCGCGGGTGCAGCGCATCTACGGCGGCACGAACGAGATCATGAAGGAGATCGTCGGCCGCTCCCTCGGCCTCTGAGGCGCCCACCGCTCCGTCCGGGCCCGTCCGGCCCGTCGGGCCCGCTGCGGGCCCGGGGGACGGGGAATACGGTGGGCGACGTCGGCGTTCCCCCCGGTACGGACCGACACGACCCGAGCGACCTGAACGGAGCCTCCGCATGCCGACCGTCGACCTGACCGCGACCGACTTCACGAGCACCATCGAGGACAACGGCATCGTCCTCGTCGACTTCTGGGCGGACTGGTGCGGCCCGTGCAAGATGTTCGCCCCGTGGTACGAGGAGGTGTCGCAGGAGCACACCGACGTGGTGTTCGCCAAGGTCGACACCGAGTCGGAGCAGGCGCTCGCCGGCACGTTCGGCATCCGCTCGATCCCCACGCTCATGGCGTTCCGCGACGGCATCCTCCTCTACAAGGAGGCGGGGGCGCTGCCGAAGGAGGCGCTCGGCCAGCTCGTCGACCAGGTCAAGGCGCTCGACATGGACGACGTCCGCCGACAGGTCGCCGAGGCCGAGGCGGCCGCCGGTGACGGGCACGACCACGCCGACCACGAGGGCCACGACCACTGACCCGACCTGCGGCCGGACCGCGGTCGCCGGGTCCGGTCAGGACAGCGGGAAGCCCACGATCCGGTTGGAGAACTTGAACTCTCCGACCAGCAGCGACGGGCCGACCTGCGCGACCGCCCCGGGGAGGAACAGCCCGTCGGCGGTGAGGGACGGCCGGTCCCCGCCCTGCCCGACGACCGCGACCGGCGCCTCCCCGGCGAGGGCCGCGTCGACGTCACGGAACACCTGCACCCGGTGGAACGCCGTGTCGGCGATGACGAAGCCGAGGGGCAGCATGCGCGCCTGCATCGGCAGGTTCGTGCGCACCGGCAGCTCGCGCGGCGGACCGTCCGACGTCACGTCCACGACGAGGATCGTGCTCCCGCCCTGCGGGGCGATCACCAGCGTCCCGTCGACGAGGTCGAGCCGGCCCGGCTGGGACACCGCGTAGGTGCGCAGCGGCGCCTGCCCATCGGCCGGCAGGCCCTCGAACACCGCGACGGTCCCGCTGCGGCTGTCGGACACCGCGAGGTACGTGCCGTCCCAGCCGACACCCTTGAGGTCGTCGACCGCGACGGTGCCGATCCGGTCGAGGAACGTCCGCGACGGCGGGACGTCCGCGGCGAAGTCGTCCCACACGTGCAGGACCCCGCGGCCGGCGACGAGCAGCGTGTTCCCGTGCGCCGCGTTGTCCCACGGCTGGAAGCCGAGCTGGTGGACGACGTCCGCCCGTGAGCCCGGCTCGGACGGGACCCCGTCCCACACGTGCAGCTGCGCGTCGTAGTCGCTGCTCACGACCAGCCGGTCCCCGACCATCACCGGGACCGGGTTCTGGATGATGCCGTCGCGCAGCAGTGTCGACACCGCCGGGTCCGGGTCGAACACGGAGAAGTCGGGCTCGCGGTTCACGGCCGCGGCGGTGCGCTCGATCGAGGCGGCGTCACGCCAGCCGGTCACCCGGTTGCCGTTGTACTCGATGAAGTAGACGAGGTCGCCGGCGACGACGACGTCACCGCCGTCCCCACCGAGGTACGCGTGCCCCGCATCCAGCGGCGGCTGCGACCCACCGCCCGGCGGTGGCGGTGGCGGGTTCTGCCCGTCACCCGGTGGTGGGGGCGGGGGGTTCTGCCCGTCGCCGGGTGGTGGGGGCGGGGGGTTCTGCCCGTCGCCGGGTGGTGGGGGCGGAGGGTTCTGCCCGTCACCGGGCGGTGGGGGTGGCGGGTTCTGCCCGCCCGGCGCGGGCGGCATCGCGCCGCCGTCGGCGCGCAGCTTCGTGAGCGCCCCGGCCGGCGTGTCGGGGAAGTCCGTCCACCAGTGGACCTCCTCGCCGCTCGCACCGAGCGCGATGAGTCCGCCGTCGTACTCCTCACCCTGGAACCAGCCGGACAGGCACCCGTCGGGCGGTCCGATCGGCAGCCGGTCGGTCCACACGTGCGTCTGACGGGCGACGCTCTGGTCGCCCGGTCCGCCGTCGGACCAGCAGGAGGGTTGGCTGCCGTTCTCGTCACCGATGAGGAACGACCGCCCGTCGCTGGTGACGTTGCGCGGCGTCCCCACCCCGGCGGGCTGGCGGGTCACGTGATCCGGGCCGTCGCCCGGCCCGTCGGGGAACGACTCCCAGACCAGGATGCGGCCGGCCCGCGTGTCGGTCGCGACGAGCCGCTCCCCGTCGGACCACAGCCCCCACGGCCATGACGGCATCGGGTCGTTCGCACCGGCACCCGTGTCGAGGGCGAAGTCGGCCGGTTGCCCGTTCCGGGTCGGGAACGTCCGCCACACGAGCACGCGACCGTTCTCCGTATCGGCGACGAGCAACTGGCCGGCCGCGGTCAGCTCCACCGCCCCCGGCCAGTTCATCCCGTCGAGACCGTCGCCCGGCAGGATCGACGTCATGTCGGGCTGGCCGAGCACCAGGTCCGGCTCCGACGGCCCCTCCGGGAGCGACGTGAACACGAGCACCCGGTTGTTGAACCGGTCCGCGACGACGAGCCGTTCACCGTCGGTCGCGGCGGATGACGGATGGTTGATGCTCGTGCCGTCACGGGTCGTCCCGAGCCCGTAGGCCGACAGGTAGAAGTCCGCGGCCGGCTCGGGCAGCCCGTCGCCGCGGCGCGGGTCCGGGACCGTCGCCACCCCGGTCGCGCAGGCGATCGTCTGCGACGCCTGGAGGCGGACGATGCGACCGGCGGCGAGGTCACCGCACGGGTCGTTCTCCAGGACCTCACCGTCCGGCGTGTCGTCGGCATCCGCCTCCGGCGCCGGGGTCGACCCGCCGTCGTCGGCCGGTGCGGGCGCCGGGCCCGCCGCCGGATCGGACGGTGCGTCCGCCCCACCGCACGACGCGGCGAGCAGCGCGCACATGGACAGCAGCAGCAGGCGACGACGCATGTCCCCCCCGGTCCTCGCGGGTCGTCGATGCGGCGAAGCCTAGACCGCGGCCGGTGTCCACACGGCGGTGGTCGGACCGTCGGCCGCCCCGCGCGCCGGCGTACCGTCGTCACTACCACGCTCCGACAGGTGCTCCGATGCTCGCGCTGACCCCCCTCCGGGAGGACCCGCCGCTCGCCCGGCTCAGCGCCGTGTTCGCCCTCGTCGTCGGCCTCGCCGCCTGCGCGGACGTCGCCCCAGAACCGGAGCCGGCCGCCGAACCCGACGTCACCGTCGAGGCGCCCGCCGACGACGCCGAGGCGCCCCAGCCCGAGCCGGAGCCCGTACCGGAGCCCGACCCGCTCGCATCCCTGCCCGCGGAGGTCCTGGCGACGCGCGAAGCGCTCCTCGACGCCGCCCGCGCCGGCGACTGGGAAGCGGTCGGTGCCCTCATGTCCACCGAGCTGCGCTTCACCTCCAACTACGGCGGGGAGACCGACCACGTCGCCTACCTCTCGGGGCTCGACGAGGACGTGCTCGCCGAGGTCGTCCTGCTGCTCGAGGACCCCTACGAACGGGTCGGCGAGATCCAGGTCGGCGAGGTGTTCGTCTGGCCAGAACTCCACGCCCGCGTCCCCTTCGCGGTCTCCGACGACGAGCGTCCCGACCTCGAGGCCCGCTTCGGCGCCGACGCACTCGCGGAGTGGGAAGCGGCCGGCGCCTACCTCGGCTGGCGCATCGGGATCACCACCGAGGGGGAGTGGATCTTCCTCGTCGCGGGCGACTGACCGCCCGACCTCGTCGCGGGCGACTGACCGCCCGGGTCACTCGCCGATCAGCTGGTCCCACAGGCGCAGGCTGAACGTGCCGTTGGGCTGCCGTCCGGTGCGCAGCTGCAGTTGCGCGACCGCGCGGGCGGTCTGCGGGCCGTACACCCCGTCCGTGCCGATGCGGTCGAAGCCGAGCTCGTCGGCCTGCGTGTTGAGGAAGCGCTGCAGCCGTCGCACCACCGGGCCGCGCTGCCACGGCTCGGACAGCTCGAGGTCCGCGGTCGGCACCGGCGGCGGAGGCGGCGGCGGGGGAGGTCCGGCGGGCACGGTCGGCGCGGGCGGTGCGGGGGCGGCCGCGGCGGGCGTGCCGGTCGCCGCACCCCCGGCGCCGCGTGCACCGACCCCGATGCGCTCCGGGGACGACAGGATCCCGTCGGCGGCGGCGTCGGCGACGATGCCGGCCGCGTTCGCCTCGAGGAACACGACCGACGCGGGCCCGGCCCAGCCCGGACGGCCCGGCAGCCCGATCCGTCGCACGTTGCCCGGCGGCAGCCGCAGCGCCTGCAGCGCATAGGCGGACAGCTCCGCCGCACTGAAGCTCGTCCTCGCCCGTCGCGCGATGATGTCGGCGACCGCCTGCGCGGCGCCGGCGGTCCCGCGCGCGTACAGGTGCGCCTGCCCGACAGCGAGCAGCTCCGCCTGCGAACGGGAGCGGGTGAAGTCCCCACCCGGGCGCGACTTGCGGTCGCGTGCCCACGTCAGCGCCTGGTAGCCGTTGATCGCCTGCAGCCCCGTCGACGTGATGTCCTCCCCACCGGTCGACACCGGCCGGGTGATGTCGACGGTCAGCCCACCGAACTCGTTGACCGCGTCGGCGAAGCCCCACATCGACGTGACCACCCAGCCGTCGACCCGCAGGCCCCACAGCGCCTGCACCGTCTCGACGCAGCGCTGCGGCCCTCCCGTCAGGCACGCGTTGATCCGGCTGTTCCCCCGACCCGACACCGGCACCCAGCTGTCGCGGGGCACCGACACGAGGCTCGCGTGCTGCCGGTCGGCGGAGACGAACAGCAGCTGGAACCCGTCGGCCCGTCCACGTGCCGGGTCGCCGGCACGTGGCGGCCCGGTGTCCGACCCCATCAGCAGGACGGTGAGCACCCGCCCCTCCGCCGCATCGGCACGCGACACGACGAGCGACGCGCCGGCGAGCGGGACGACGAGGAGCACGACGAGGGCCAGCAGCAGGGCGCGACGCGGGCCGATACTGCGCATCCGATGCTCCCCGAGCGCTCGCGGACGGTCCACCGGCCGCGTGGGCCGGGCGCCGGGAGCCTAGGCGTGCGCGGAGCTAGGCTGCCGCGCCGTGACCGGGGAGAGCGGTCGCAGGGTTCGGGAGATCCGGATGCGGCGTGCCATGACGAGGGGTGCGATCCTCCTGGCCGCCGGGGCGGCCGTGATGCTGGTCACCGGCTGCAGCAGTGACGACGTCCCGGAGGCGGCGGCCACCGTCGAGATGCTCGACAACGTGTTCGAGCCGGAGATGGTCCGCATCGAGCCGGGCGAGGCCGTGCGCTTCACGAACGTCGGCCTCGTCCCCCACAACGCCATCGGTGTGGACGGCACCTGGTCGACGGGCCTCACGGCCGGTGACGCGTCCGACGGGCTGATGGATCCCGGTGAGGAGCTCGTCGTCACGTTCGACGAGCCCGGGGTGTACGACTACTTCTGTTCGCTCCACGCCGCCGCGGACGGATCGTCCGGCATGGTCGGCACGATCCTCGTCGGGACCGATGAGGCCGAGACGGCCGACGCGAGTGACGAGCCCGTCGACGGTGGCTTCACCGGAACGGTCCGATCCGTCCCGGACGTCCATCCGACCATCCAGAACGCGGTCGACGCCGCCGAACCGGGC
This sequence comes from uncultured Nitriliruptoraceae bacterium, assembly GCA_913060655.1. Taxonomy (GTDB): domain Bacteria; phylum Actinomycetota; class Nitriliruptoria; order Nitriliruptorales; family Nitriliruptoraceae; genus CSBr16-57R1. The sequence continues at coordinate 16,665 of CAJXTG010000006.1, forward strand.
GACCTCGTGCTCATCGCGCCCGCCCCGCGCACGCCCGAGCATCTCGCCGAGGACGGCCGCTACGTCTACCGCGAGCAGGTCGACGTGGCGACACCTCGCATCACGATCCGCGGGACGGACCGCAACGCCGTCATCATCGACGGCGAGCACCAGCGTCCCCTCGGCATCAACATCAGCGGCGCGGACGGCGTGGCGGTCGAGAACCTCACGGTGCGCAACGTCACGGGCAACGGCATCTACTGGAACGGGGTGACGGGCTACCGCGGCTCCTACCTCACGTCCTCGAACAACGCGATCTACGGCATCTACGCGTTCGACAGCACCGACGGGCTCTTCGAACACAGCTACGCCAGCGGGTCGAAGGACGCGGGCATCTACATCGGCCAGTGCGACCCGTGCGAGGCGATCGTCCGCGACGTGCTCGTCGAGTTCAACGGCATGGGCTACTCCGGCACGAACGCGTCCGACGTGTTCCTCGTCGACTCGGTGTGGCGGCACAACGTGTCGGGCATCGTGCCCAACACGCTCGACTCGCAACGTGGGCCGCCCTTCGGCCGGGTCACCATCGTCGGCAACCTCATCCACGACAACGACAGCCGCACCGCGCCGGCGCTCGGACTGCAGTGGGCGGCGTCAGGGAACGGTGTGCTGCTGACCGGTGGCGTCGACAGCCTCGTCGAACGCAACCGCATCATCGGGCACGCCCGCTCCGCCGTCACCGTCGGGCCGAACCTCTCGCGCAACTTCTGGATGAGCGGCGGGCACGTCATCCGCGACAACGTCGTCGGCGGTTCCTCCTACGCGGATCTCGTGCTCGCCGGCCCCGCGCTGCCCGGGACCTGCTTCGCGGGGAACGATCCGGAGCGGACCGTTCCTGCCGGTCTCGAGGCCATCGCCGGCTGCGGTCCGGCGGCGGTCTCCGGTGCGTACGTCGATGCGCCGACACCGGACCGCGGCTCGCTGCGCCTCCCGTCACGCGCTGCGCTCGCTCCCACCCTCGCCTTCGTCGGCCTGGTCGCCGAGGCCGAGTTCGGCCTGCAGCCGGAGAACGACCACCGCGACGTCCCGTACCCCCCTGACCAGCCGCAGCTGCCGGGCGGCGCGGACGCGCCGGTGCGACCCGCCATCGACGTCTTCGCCTCCGTGGACCTCGACCTCGACGCGATCGAGGTCCCGGATGCGCCCGCCGGTCCCGACGCGCCCCGCGGACGTGACGGCGCGCTGCTGCTCGCCGATGTCCCCCTCGGACTGGGGGGATTCTCGACGTTGTACGGCGTGCTCGGTTGGCTGGCGCCGTTCACGCTGCTGACCGCCTGGCTCGCGCTCGTGGTGCTCGACCTCGCCCGCCGTGACGATCTCGGACGAGGAGGACGGGCCGCCTGGATGCTCGCCGCGACCGCCCTGCCGTTCGTCGGTGCCCCCGCATACCTGCTCGTCGGCGGCTCGTCGCTGTCCCGTCGACTCCGGTTGGCCGTCACGCTCGGCGGTCCGCTCGTCGCGCTGCTGCTGCTCGCTGGCGGTGCCGTCGTCGGAGGTCTGGTGTGAGACGCCTGCGGCACAGGAACGAGGCAGCACGTGAGGAGGAGCGGTGATGGGAGCGATCGAGGTCGTCATGGGGCTCTACAGCACGGTGCTGCCGTTCGCCGTGTTCGGCGCGTGGCTCGCGCTCGCGCTGTGGGACCTCGCCGGTGCGGTGCGGGACGGCGCGGTCGCGCGCGGCGGTGCCATCGGCTGGGCGCTGCTGATGCTGGTCGTGCCGGTGCTCGCTCCCCCGATCTATCTGGTGACCGCCGCCCGTCTGCCCCGGTGGCTCGGAGCCACCTTCGTCGTCGGTGGGATCGTCGGGTACGCCGTGGTGCTCCTCGTCACGGCCGCGCTCGGTGCGACCGGCTGACGTGGCGGTGACCGGCGAGGATGCGGAACCCGCCGACGGCGGCGAGCGGGTCGTCTCACGACGGTCGGTCGTCGCGGGGGCGGGCGTGTTCGCCTTCGGTGTGGGGAGCGGGGCACTGCTCGGCCGTCGGGGCTCCTCCGTCGCCGCCGACCCCGGCGGCTACGACGCGTCGGACGGCGGGCATGCGGGGCACGGTGGCAGCGCGGCCGCGGCCGCGCCGCCCGTCGCGCATGCCGGTCCGGTCTCGATGGGCTACGGCCACGGGATCGCACCGCCGGACACGTTCACCCGCCAGGACGCGGTCGCACTCGCGACGCCGCCGACGGTCGACGTCGGCCGGCGCCGGACCCGGCGCTACGACCTCACCGTCACGCAGGATGCCGTGGAGGTCGCGGCCGGCGTCACCGTCCACGCGTGGCGCTACGGCGGCCGCGTCCCCGGGCCGGTGCTGCGGGCGACCGAGGGGGACCGGATGGTCGTCACGATGGCCAACCGGACCGAGCACTCCCACAACGTGCATCTCCATGGGCGGCACGACCCGGCGATGGACGGCATCGAGCCGATCGGACCCGGCGACACGTTCACCTACGACGTCATCGCCGAACCGTTCGGTCTCCACCCGTACCACTGCCACACGATGCCGCTGTCCGAACATCTCGGCCGCGGGCTGTACGGCGCGTTCATCGTCGACCCACCGGGTGGTCGTCCGCCGGCGCACGAGTTCGTGCTCGTGCTGAGCGGCTGGGACCTCGACGGTGACGGCACGGACGAACTGGTGACGTGGAACGGCATCGCGGGCGCGTACGAGCGCCACCCGCTGACCGTTCCGGTCGGGGAGCGGGTGCGCCTGTACGTCGTGAACATGCTGGAGAACGAGCCGGTCGCCTCGTTCCATCTCCACGCACAGACGTTCGACGTGTTCCGAAGTGGGACGCGGCTCCGACCGGACGAGCACACCGACATCGTCGGGCTCACCCAGGCCGAGCGGGTGGTGGTGGAGTTCACCCTGCCGGTGCGCGGCCGCTACATGTTCCATCCCCATCAGACCCGGCTCGCGGAGAAGGGCTCGATGGGCTGGATCGCCGCGGTCTGAGCAGGGGACGGCGGAGCGGGTGAGGGGAATCGAACCCCCGTTCCGAGCTTGGGAAGCTCGTGTTCTACCATTGAACTACACCCGCGAGCCGTGGCAGGATACTGGGAGCCGGCCTCGGGGCGCCAACGGGAGACTCGCCGCGTGATCCTGTCCGACCGCACGATCCGCGACGCGCTCGCCGCCGGGCGCATCGGCATCGACCCGCTCGACGAGGACGCGGTCCAGCCCTCCAGCCTCGACGTGCGGCTCGCCTCCACGTTCCGCGTGTTCGCCAACCACCGGCATCTCGCGATCGACCCGCACCAGGTGCAGCCGGACCTCACCGACGTCGTCGACAAGCCGGACGACGAGCCGTTCGTCCTCCACCCCGGTGAGTTCGTCCTCGGCGCGACGCTGGAGCGCATCACCCTGCCCGACGACGTCGTCGCCCGGCTCGAGGGGAAGAGCTCGCTCGCCCGGCTCGGTCTCGTCGTCCACTCGACCGCCGGGTTCATCGACGCGGGCTTCGACGGTGACGTCACCCTGGAGCTCTCGAACGTCGCGACGCTGCCGATCCTGCTGCACCCGGGGATGCGGGTCGCGCAGCTCGCCTTCTTCCAGCTCGACGGCCCGGCCGAGCACCCCTACGGGTCGCGCAAGGTCGGCTCGAAGTACCAGGGGCAGCGTGGGCCGACCGCGTCGCGCTACCACCTCAACCTGGTGCCGCCGCCCGACGAGGCCGGCTGACCGGACCTTCCGGCGCTTCGGCCGCGCCGTCGCGCCGTTCAGTCGCGGGCGACGAGCCGCGGGTCGGCGGCGAACGCGGACCGGTCGGACGTGTCGGCCGTGTAGCGGCTCGCCGGCGGGGTCCGGCCGAGCGCCTCGGCCATCGCCCGCACCAGGTGCGGCGAGCAGCCGCAGCACAGGCCGAAGTAGCGCACCCCGAGCTCCGCGGCCTGCTCGGTGAACGCGGCGACCTCGAAGCGGGTCGTCAGGTTCGGCTCGAGCGCCAGCGGGAACGTCTGGTCCCACGGCGGTGCGACGCGGGCGTCGGGATCCGGCAGGTCGAGGTACGTCGGGTGCGCCGGCGTCGTGCGGTACGCGACCGGCAGCGCCGCGACGGGGGCGGTGACGCGTTCGACGATGCGGCCGAGGGGTTCGAGCATCGTGTCGGGGCCGCGGAAGCAGTTCATGCCGACGACGTCCGCGCCGGCGTCCTCGAGCCGCGCGCACGCGTCCTCGACGGTGACGTCGTCGAGCAGCCGTCCGCGCGCGGGCAGCGCGAGCGTGACGATCGCGGGGAGGTCGAGCTCCTTGATGACCTCGAGGGCGAGGAGGGCCTCGCCGGCGAAGTAGAACGTCTCCCCGATGATGACGTCGGCGCCCTCCTCCGCGGCCCAGCCGGCCTGCTCGGCGAACATCGCCCGCACCCGGGCGGCGGCGTCGGCGTCGTCGGGCCGGTACTGGTTGGTGTTCGCGACGTTGCCGGCGACGAGCGGCCGGTCGTCGAACTCGGACGCGACGTCGGCGACCAGCCGCATCGCCTGCCGGTTGAGCGGCTCGAGCAGGTCCTCCTTGCCGATCTCCCGCAGCTTCTCCCGGTGCCCGTAGTAGGTGAACGCCTCGAGGATGTCGGAGCCGGCGCGGGCGTACTCCCGGTGCACCTGCGCGAGCGCCTCGGGATGCTCGAGCACGACCTCGGGCACGAACGCGCCGGCCTTCAGGTAGCCGCGCCGCTCGAGCTCCAGCAGGTAGCCCTCGGCGCACAGGACGGGCCCGTCGGCGAGGCGGGACCGCAGGTCGCGGGGTCGGTCCGTCGGGTCGGGCATCGGCGGGCCTCCTCGGCCGTCGGCCGGCGGACGCGTCAGGCGTCCACCTCGGCGGTCCCCGGAGCGGGGGCGGCACCGGCGACACCCTGTGCGACGAGGGGCAGCATCCGGCCGCGCTCCAGCACCTCGGAGATGTCGAGCACCTCGACCTTGCCCTCCGCGAGCGACCCCTCCTGGACCTTCTGGGCGACGGCGTCGCTGAGCATCGTCGTGCAGAACGGGCAGGCGGTCGAGATCAGGTCCGGGTCGAGCGACAGCGCCTCGTCGACCCGCTCGACGTTGACCCGCTTGCCGATCGACTCCTCCATCCACATGCGGGCGCCACCCGCGCCGCAGCAGAAGCCGTTGGAGCGGCAGCGGTGCATCTCCGTCGGCTCGATGCCGGGCACCGCGTCGACGACCTGCCGGGGGGCGGAGTAGACCTCGTTGTGCCGGCCGAGGTAGCACGGGTCGTGGTAGGTGACCTTCGCGTCGACCGGCGTGGTGGCCTCCAGCCGGCCGTCGGCGATCAGCTGGGCGAGCACCTCCGAGTGGTGCAGCACCGTGTAGTGCCCGTCGAAGTCGGGGTACTCGTTGCGGATGGTGTTGAAGCAGTGCGGGCACCAGGCGACGATCTTGCGCTTGTCCGCACCGACGGCGTTCAGCGTCTCGACGTTCTGCTTCGCCATCGCCTGGAACAGGTACTCCATGCCGAGGCGGCGGGCCGGGTCGCCCGTGCACGTCTCGCCCGAGCCGAGGATCGCGAACTTCACGCCGGCCTCATGCAGCAGCCGGGCGGTCGACTGCGTGATCTTCTTCGACCGGTCGTCGACCGCGCCGGCGCAGCCGACCCAGAACAGGTACTCGACGTCGTCGGCGAGCGGCTCGCCCGGCCGGGCGACGGGGATGTCGAAGTCGAGCGGCTGCGTCCACTCCTCGCGCTTCGCCTGCCCCACGCCCCACGGGTCGCCGGAGTTCTCGAGGTTGCGCAGCATCGCGCCGGCCTCCGGCGGGAAGCTCGACTCCATCATCGCCTTGTACCGGCGCAGGTCGACGATCGTGTCGACGTGCTGGATGTCGACGGGGCACTCCTCGACGCACGCGCCGCACGTCGTGCACGACCACAGCACGTCGTAGTCGATGACCGCGTCCTCCTGGCCCGGCTGGTCACCGACGAGCATCATGCCGAGGATGTCGACGCCGTCCTCCGGGCCGCGCTGCCCGGTCAGGTACGGCCCCTTCGCGAACATGTGGTCGCGCAGGTCCATGATGAGCATCTTCGGCGAGAGCGGCTTGCCCGTCGTCCATGCCGGGCACTGCGACTGGCAGCGGCCGCACTCGGTGCACGTCTGCAGGTCGAGGAACCGGTCGAACGTGAGATGCTCGATCTGCCCGGCGCCGAGGACGGTGTCCTCGTCCATCGCCTCGAGGTCGATGTGCTCCGTCTGCAGCTTCCCCAGCGCCTTCTCGCGGTCCGGGTCGCGGCTGAGCTCCTGGAACGCGATCGTGAGGATGTGCAGGTGCTTCGAGTGGAGGGTGAAGACGAGGAACGCGCCGACGATGGCGAGGTGGACGACGAGGTTGACCGCGCCGATCCACTCGAGCGTCAGCGGGTCGATGCCCTCCAGCGCCCGGCCGAACAGGTTCGAGACGAACGCGGCCTCCGTCGGCGCGTAGCCCTTCGCGAAGCGGGCGCCGTGCGCGACCCACAGGGTCCACACCACGAGCACCTCGGCGCCGAGCACCCACCAGCCCTGGTCGAGGTTCGACCCGGCGAAGCGGGAGTCGCGGCCGCGGCGGTTCGGGTCCTGCGCGAAGCGGATGCCGGCGAAGATCGCGATGCCCGTGAGCGACAGCAGCCCGAACGTGTCCTGCAGGAACCCGAGCACGTCGTAGGCGGTGACGCCGCCGACGGCGATCGACCCGAGCAGCGGCAGCTGGAACGACGGGCCGACGTACAGCTCACCGACGGCCTCGAGCAGCGTCGTCTGCAGCACGAAGAACGCCCACATGACCCAGAAGTGGGCGACGCCCGGCAGCGTCCACTTCAGCAGCCGGCGGTTGCCGAGGATGTTGACGAGCGAGCGGCGCAGCGTGCGGCGCAGGTTCGCCAGCAGGGAGCGGGCCGGGTTCGGCCGTGCCGCGCGGGTCAGGGCGATCAGGTAGCGGATGCGCCGCAGCGCCCAGCCACCGAAGAACGCGAGCGTCGCCGTGCCGGCGACGACCCGGAACAGCGTCAGTGCGAACTGCTCGTCCATCCCTGCCCCCGTTCGTCCGGCCGGAGTCTACGGGCGACCCGTAGGCTCCTGACGCGTCGTCCCGCCGTCGCGGGCACGGTCCGTCGAGGAGGTCGGAGGGTGCCGCACCGCACGCCCCACCGCCGGCGATCCCCCCGCGGGACCGTCCTCGGGCCCGTCCGCGGGACCGTGCTGGCCGCCACCGCCCTGCTCGTCGCCGCCTGCGGGGTCGGGACGGGGACGCTGCGCATCGCCGCGGCGGAGCAGGAGGTCGTCGCCGTCGTCGACGAGCTCGTCGACGCGACCGGGCTGACGACCGACGGCCCCGTCGAGGCGGCGCCGCTCGAGCAGTGCGAGCTGCGCAGCGGACGGCCCGGGCTGCGCACCCGGGTCGCCGTCCGCGGTGTCCTGCCCGACGGCCCCGACGCCGTCACCGACGCGTTCGACGCCGCCGGCCGTGTGCTCGTCGCCCGCGACCTCGTCCTCGTCGACTCGGGCGTCGCCGACACCCTCCTCGGCCAGCGCGACGGCATCACCGTCACCGTCGCCAGCATCGGGACGGAGCTGCAGCTGGACGCGCTGACCGGCTGCCGGCCCCGATGAGCCCGTCGTCCCGTCGGGCACGGCACCGGGTGGTGGTCGTCCTCGCCGTCGCCGCGACGCTCGTGGGCGGCTGCACGCCGTCCGCCGCGCCGTCCGACACGCCGTCCGACGTGGCGCCGCCCGCACGGTCCGACCGGGGGTCGCTCGCCGCGTTCGCGGCCACGAACGGGCTCGACGGGCTCGCCGCCACCACCGTCCGCGTCACCGCCGGCGCCACCGGGACGACCCGGCTGCAGGTCGACGCGCTCGTCGCCGACACGCGCGCGACGCGGGCGCGCGGGCTCCAGCAGGTCCCCGACGTGCCGGCCGGGGTCGGCATGCTGTTCGTGTTCGACGGTCCCGCCGGGCCGGCGGGACGCCCCGGGTTCTGGATGCTCGACACGCTCGTGCCGCTCGACATCGTGTTCGCCACCGCCGCCGGGGACGTCGTCGGCACCGCGACGATGCAGCCGTGCACGGCCCGGCCGTGTCCGACGACCCATCCCGGCGTCCCCTACGACGTCGCCCTCGAGGTCGCTGCGGGCACCCTCGCCACCGCCGGCGTGCGCAGCGGCGACCGGCTCGTACTTCATGCGGGGCCTCCGGACGGATCCGAGGATGGGCCGATCGGCGGGGCGGACGGCGGTTAGGGTCGGCGGTCCGGACGCCGCGGGGCGCCGGCGGGAGGAGGCTCGCATGCTGTGGCAGGTGGTCGTCGCCGGGTTCCTCGTCCTGCTGCCGTTCGCGCTCGTCCTGGACCTCCATCCGGGCCGGGAGCGGCTCGACGCGGCCGGCCGGCCGCTGCGCCGCGGCTGGGACGAGCCGACGCCGGAGGCGGGGGTCGACGGCCGTTCGGGCCGGTCCGGCTGACCCGGTCGTGCGCCGTCCGCGGGGCCGCCGCGGGCGGCCCGTGCGCGGTCCGCGAGCCGCCCGTGAGGGTCCCGTGGGGTGCTGGTGGCCCCCTCCTGCGCCGTCCCTGTCCCTGCCCTGTCCCGGTCGAGAGCCTGCCGTGAGAAGGCGCAGGTAACCTGCGTCGCATCGGCTCATATCTGGCCGGATGCGCTGGATCGTCCGTATCCTCGCTTCTGAGGCCGTTCCGAGGGGACGGCACCCGTACGACGACCCGGACGCACCGGACCCAGGAGGACCAGGCATGGCGAAGGCTGTCGGTATCGACCTCGGCACGACCAACTCCGTCGTCTCCGTCATGGAGGGCGGCGAGCCCCAGGTGATCGCGAACGCCGAGGGCGCGCGGACGACCCCGTCGGTCGTCGCGTGGTCCAAGGGCGGCGAGGTCCTCGTGGGGGAGGTCGCCAAGCGTCAGGCGGTCACCAACCCCGACCGCACCATCCGCTCCGTCAAGCGCCACGTCGGCACCGACTGGCGCACCGAGCTCGACGGCAAGGAGTACACGCCGCAGGAGATCAGCGCCCGCGTGCTCATGAAGCTCAAGCGGGACGCGGAGGCCTACCTCGGCGAGGACGTCACCCAGGCCGTCATCACCGTCCCCGCCTACTTCGACGACGCGCAGCGCCAGGCCACCAAGGAGGCGGGCGAGATCGCCGGCCTCGAGGTCCTCCGCCTCGTCGCCGAGCCGACCGCGGCCGCGCTCGCCTACGGGCTCGAGAAGTCCGACGAGCAGACCATCCTCGTGTTCGACCTCGGCGGCGGCACGTTCGACGTGTCCGTCCTCGAGATCGCCGAGGGCGTGTTCGACGTCAAGTCGACCGCCGGCGACTCGCAGCTCGGCGGTGACGACTGGGACGACGCGCTCATCGACTGGATGGTCACCACGTTCAAGAACGAGCACGGCGTCGACCTGTCCAAGGACCGCATGGCCCTGCAGCGGCTGAAGGAGGCGGCGGAGAAGGCGAAGATCGAGCTGTCGAGCTCGCAGGAGACGACGGTCAACCTGCCGTTCCTCACCGCGACCGACGCCGGGCCGCTCCACTTCGAGGCGACGCTCAGCCGCGCGAAGTTCAACGAGCTGACCGCCCACCTGCTCGAGCGGTGCGAGAGCCCGTTCACCCGCGCCATCAAGGACGCCGGCATCTCCACCGGCGACATCGACCACGTCATCCTCGTCGGCGGCTCGACCCGCATCCCCGCCGTGCAGGAGCTCGTCGCCCGCCTCACCGGCGGGAAGGAGCCGCACAAGGGGGTCAACCCCGACGAGGTCGTCGCCGTCGGCGCCGCCCTGCAGGCGGGTGTGCTCAAGGGCGATGTCAAGGACGTCCTGCTCCTCGACGTCACGCCACTCTCCCTCGGCATCGAGACGAAGGGCGGCATCACGCACAAGCTGATCGAGCGCAACACGACCATCCCGACGCGGCGGTCGGAGGTGTTCACCACCGCCGACGACAACCAGCCGTCCGTCGAGGTCCACGTGCTCCAGGGTGAGCGCGAGATGGTCGGCGACAACAAGACGCTCGGGAAGTTCATGCTCACCGACCTGCCGCCCGCCCCCCGGGGCGTGCCGCAGATCGAGGTCGCCTTCGACATCGACGCGAACGGGATCGTCCACGTGTCCGCGAAGGACCTCGGCACCGGGAAGGAGCAGTCGATGACGATCACCGGCGGCTCCGCGCTCCCCAAGGACGACATCCAGAAGATGGTCGAGGACGCCGAGCAGTACGCCGAGGAGGACCGTCGACGCCGCGAGGCCGTCGAGGTCCGCAACCAGGCGGACAACCTCGTCTACCAGACCGAGAAGACCCTGAAGGACCAGGGCGACAAGCTCGACGCCGCGCTGAAGGCGGAGGTCGAGGAGGCCCTGACCGGGCTGAAGGAGGCCCTGCAGGGAGATGACACCGACGCGGTGCGCAACGGGGTGGAGACCCTCGCCGGGTTCAGCCAGCGCCTCGCGGAGGCCATCTACCAGGCGTCCGCCGACGAGGGCGACGCCGACGCCACCACGGACACGGCCGAGGCGGCCGACGACGCAGAGGTCGTCGACGCGGAGGTCGTGGACGAGGGTGACGACCAGGCCGCGGCGAGCTGACGCGACCCGCGGTGCCCCCATCCACCCCGCTCCCATGAGCGCAGACCACCAGAAGGAGGAACCCCGATGAGCACCATCGCCAGGTTCGAGCCGTTCAGCGCGGCCTCCCTCCACGACGACGTGGAGCGACTGCTGCGCGAGACCTTCGGACGCGGCCTCGGCCACGCGGACGGCCCTGCCGTCACCGCGGCCGGCGCGTTCGGCCCGGCCCTCGACGTCGAGGAGTCCGACGACGCCTTCACGATCCACGTGGAGCTCCCCGGCGTCGCGTCGGACGACGTCGACGTCTCCCTCGAGGAGAACGTCCTCACCATCAGCGGTGAGCGGCGCTTCTACGACGACCGTGAGGCCGACGGCTTCCGGCGCGTCGAGCGCAGCTTCGGCCGCTTCCACCGCGCGATCCGCCTGCCGGACCGTGTGGACGCCGCCGGCGTGAAGGCGGTCCAGCGCGACGGCGTGCTGACCGTCACCGCGCCGAAGTCGGAGGAGGCGAAGCCGCGCCGCATCGCCGTCCAGGCGGGCTGACGTGCCGGTGCCGGTGCGGGCCGCGGTCCGCACCGGCACCGCCGTGCCGCCCGAGCAGCACCGCACGACCCCGCAGCACCCGCACCACCAGCACCACCTGCAGCATCCGGAGGAGCCGTCGGAGGAGCGACCCGTGAGCGACGACGTGACCGTCGAGGAACCCAGCGAGCAGGCCCCGGACGTCGACGCGGTCGACGCGGTGGACGTTGCGGAGGCCGACGCGGTGGACGGCGCCCCCGACCACGCCCCGGACGGCGCGGACGGCGCGGACGCGGCGGAGGCCGACGGGCGCGACCTCGAGGCCCGCGCCGAGGACGACCCGCGCAGCCGCAGCGAGCTGCTCGGCGACCTCGACCGCACCGAGGCGCAGCGCGACGAGTACCTCGACGACCTGCGCCGCTCCCACGCCGACTTCGAGAACTACCGCAAGCGCGTCGCCCGCGACGTCGCACAGCAGCGCGACCAGGGCCGCGCCGACGTCGTCGCCGGACTGCTCGAGGTGCTCGACGACCTCGACCGGGTCGTCGACGCGGCCGCGGCGGTGGACACCGAGCCGCTGCCCGCCGACGCCGGCGCCGTCGTCTCCGGCGTCCGCGTCGTCGCCGACAAGGCGCGACGGGCGCTCGAGGCGCTCGGCGTCGAACGTGTCGCCGACACCGGCGTCCCGTTCGACCCGACCGTGCACGACGCCGTCCAGCAGGTCGACGGCGACGGGGTCGAGCAGCCGACCGTCCACGAGGTGCTCCGCCCCGGCTACCGCAGTGGCGACCGTGTCGTGCGGGCGGCGATGGTCGTCGTCGCCCAGTGACCGTGGCGACGGACGAGGACGGACACCCCGGGACGCCCCCGAGGGGATGACGGAGGGACGCGATGGCACCGCAGCGCGAGTGGCTCGAGCGGGACTACTACGCGACGCTGGGCGTGGCCAAGGACGCGACCGCCGACGAGATCAAGAAGGCCTACCGCCGGCTCGCCCGCGAGCACCATCCGGACGCACGCCCCGACGACGCGCGCGCCGAGGCCCGCTTCAAGGAGATCGGCGAGGCGTACGCCGTCGTCGGTGACCCCGCGACGCGCAAGGAGTACGACGAGCTGCGTCGGCTCGGTGCCGCCGGGTTCGGCGGCATGCCCGGCGGCGGCTTCCCCGGCGGTCCCGGTGGCTTCGGTGGCGCGGACCTCGGCGACCTCCTCGGGCAGATGTTCGGCGCGGGCGGCGGCCCCGGCCGCGGTCGGGCCCGCAGCGGGCGCGGCCGACCCCGCCGCGGCGCCGACGTCGAGACCGACCTGCACCTCACGTTCGAGGACGCGCTGTCGGGCATCTCCACGACGCTCAACGTCACCACCGACGGGCCCTGCACGACGTGCAAGGGCAGCGGGGCCGCGCCCGGCTCCAGCCGGGTGACCTGCACCGGCTGCGGCGGCACCGGCGAGACCGTCGTCGACCAGGGCATGTTCTCGTTCGCCCAGCCGTGCGGCCGCTGCGGCGGCGCCGGCACCGTCGTCGAGACCCCCTGCCGCACCTGCTCCGGCAGCGGCCGCGTCCTCACCCCCCGCCGCATCCAGGTGCGCATCCCCGCCGGCGTGCGCGACGGCGCGACGGTGCGGGTCGCCGGACGCGGGCAGGCCGGCCGGGACGGCGGACCCGCCGGCGACGTCCTCGTCCGCGTCCGCGTCGCCGACCACCCGCTGTTCGGCCGCCGCGGCGACGACGTCACCCTCGAGCTGCCCCTCACCTTCGCGGAGGCGGCGCTCGGCACCACCGTCGCCGTCCCCACCCCGGCGGGCGCGTCCCGACGGATCCGCATCCCCGCCGGCACCCAGCCCGGCAAGGTGCTGCGGCTGCGCGGCGAGGGCGCCCCCCGCACCCGCGGCTCCGGCTCGGGCGACCTGCTCGTCACCGTCCGCGTCGAGGTCCCCGAACGGCTCGACGCGGAGCAGGAGCGGCTCGTCCGCGAGCTCGCCGGCCACGACGACACCAGCCGGCGCGACGCCACCTTCGGCGTCCCCACGGAGGCCTGACATGTCCGAGGCGCAGCGGTTCCTCGACCCCGCCGAGGGCGGCTGGTCGTGGTCGCGTCGTCCGCCCCACCCCGGCGACGCCCCCCACCCCGGCGACGCCGCCCGCCCCGCCACCGTCGACGCCGACGACGCGGTGGGCGAGTCGCGCGGGCCCGCCGACGCGGCGTCGGACGCGGCCGCCGGCATGGGCGCCGACCACGACCTCCCCACCTACGTCATCTCCGTCGCCGCGGAGATGGCCGAGCTGCACCCGCAGACGCTGCGGGCCTACGAGCGCGACGGGCTCCTCCAGCCGTTCCGCACGCCCGGCGGCACCCGCCGCTACTCGCCGCGCGACGTCGAACGGCTGCGCCTGATCCGCCGGCTCACCCAGGACGAGGGGCTCAACCTCGCCGGCGTGCGGCTCGTCCTCGAGATGGGCGAGCGGCTCGAGCACTCCCGCCGTCGCATCGGCGAGCTCGAGGAGATGGTGCGGGTGCTCGCCGCCCGGGTCGAGCAGCGGCCCGCCGGCGACCGCTTCGAGATCGTCAAGGCCCCGCCCGCCGGGATGGAGGTGCACCGCTCGTCGCGGCGCACCGGCACCCGCACCGCCCCACCCGTGCAGCGGGCCCGACCCCTGCCCCCGCCCGAGCTGCGCACCGCCGGCAGCGGCGGTCCCGGCGGCCGTCCCGAGAGGAGCGCCTGATGGACCTCGAACGTCTCACCTCCCGTTCGAAGGACGCGCTGCGCGCCGCCCTCACCCTGGCCCGCGACCGCAACCACCCGGAGGCCGGCACCGCCCACCTGCTGATGGCGCTGCTCGACCAGCCGGAGGGGCTGACGATGCCGCTGCTGCAGCGCGCCGGCGCGAACCCCGCCGACGTGCGCCGACGGCTCGACGACGTCCTCGGCACCCTCCCCGCCGCGTACGGCGCGACCGGCGAGGCGCGCATCGCCGACCCGCTGGTGCGCACCCTCGAGGCGGCGCTGACCGAGGCGCAGGGGCTCGGCGACGAGTACGCGTCGACCGAGCATCTGGTGCTCGCCATGCTCGCCGGCTCCGACCGCACCGCCGGCGTGCTGCGCGACGCCGGCCTCGCCCGCGACGCGCTGCTCACCGCCCTGCAGACGATCCGCGGCACGCAGCGCGTCACCTCGCCCGACCCGGAGTCGACCTACGAGGCGCTCGAGAAGTACTCGCGCGACCTGACCGCCGCCGCCCGCGAGGGCCGGCTCGACCCCGTCATCGGTCGTGACGAGGAGATCCGCCGCGCCATCCAGGTGCTCGTCCGCCGCACGAAGAACAACCCGGTGCTGATCGGCGAGCCGGGCGTCGGCAAGACCGCCATCGTCGAGGGGCTCGCCCGCCGCATCATCGAGGGCGACGTCCCCACGCTGCTGAAGGACAAGACGCTCGTCGAGCTCGACCTGTCGGCGATGGTCGCCGGGGCGAAGTACCGCGGCGAGTTCGAGGAGCGGCTCAAGGCCGTCCTCAAGGAGATCGAGGCGTCCGACGGGCGCATCATCACCTTCATCGACGAGCTGCACACCGTCGTCGGCGCCGGCGCCGCCGAGGGCGCGATGGACGCGGCCAACATGCTCAAGCCGCTGCTCGCCCGCGGCCGGCTGCGCATGATCGGTGCGACGACGCTCAGCGAGTACCGCGAGATCGAGAAGGACGCGGCGCTCGAGCGGCGCTTCCAGCCCGTCCACGTCGACGAGCCGTCCGTGCCCGACACGATCGGGATCCTCCGTGGCCTCAAGGAGCGCTACGAGGTCCACCACGGGGTGCGCATCACCGACGACGCGATCGTCGCCGCCGCGAAGCTGTCGCACCGCTACCTCACCGAACGCTTCCTGCCCGACAAGGCCATCGACCTGCTCGACGAGGCCGCGGCCGGCCTGCGCATCGCCATCGACTCGCTGCCGCCGGAGATCGACGAGGTCGACCGGCGCCGCCGGCAGCTGGAGATCGAACGGGTCGGGCTCGCCAGCGAGGAGTCGGCGAGCGCGCGGCAGCGGCTCACCGACCTGGAGGTGGAGCTCGCCGAGCTCGGCGAACGGCTGGACGCGATGAAGGCGCGCTGGCAGCAGGAGAAGGACGCGATCGCCGGCCTGCAGGCGCTGCGCGAGGAGCTCGAGGCGACCCGTGAGCGGGCCGCCGCCGCCGAACGGGAGGGGGCGCTCGAGCGCACCGCCGAGCTGCGCTACGGGACCATCCCCGAGCTCGAACGGCGGCTCGAGGCCGCCGAGGCGGAGATGACGGCGCTGCGCGCGTCCGGCGAGTCCCTCCTCGAGGAGGAGGTCACCGAGACCGAGATCGCCCAGGTCGTCGGCCGCTGGACCGGCGTCCCCGTCACCCGGCTGCTCGAGTCCGAGTCGGCGAAGCTCGCCCGGCTCGAGGACGAGCTGCACGAGCGGGTCATCGGCCAGGACGCCGCCGTCGGCGCCGTCGCCAACGCGGTGCGCCGCTCCCGGGCCGGCCTCGCCGACCCCGACCGGCCGCTCGGCTCGTTCCTGTTCCTCGGCCCGACCGGTGTCGGCAAGACGGAGCTCGCCCGCACGCTCGCCGCGTTCCTGTTCGACGACGAGCAGGCGCTCGTGCGCATCGACATGGGCGAGTTCCAGGAGAAGCACTCGGTGTCGCGGCTCATCGGCGCGCCCCCCGGCTACGTCGGCTACGAGGACGCCGGGCAGCTCACCGAGGCGGTCCGCCGCCGGCCCTACCGCGTCATCCTCCTCGACGAGGTCGAGAAGGCGCACCCGGACGTGTTCAACGTGCTGCTGCAGCTGCTCGACGACGGCCGGCTCACCGACGGGCAGGGCCGCACCGTCGACTTCCGCAACGTCGTCGTCATCATGACGTCGAACCTCGGCTCCACGCACATCCTCGACGTGACGCTCACGCCGGAGGAGCTGCGCGAGCGCGTCATGGTCGACGTCCGCAGCCACTTCCGGCCCGAGTTCCTCAACCGCATCGACGAGACCGTCATCTTCGACCGGCTCGGTGCGGACGAGCTGCGTGCCATCGTCGACGTGCAGCTCGAACGGCTGCGCGCCCGCCTCGCCGAGCGCGACCTCACCCTCGACGTCACCGACGCCGGCAAGGACCTGCTCGCCCGCGTCGGCCACGACCCCGTCTACGGCGCACGGCCGCTGAAACGCGCGATCCGCAGCCAGGTCGAGGACCCGCTGGCGCTCGCCCTCCTCGAGGGGCGCATCGGCGGGGCGGGCACCGTCACCGTCGACGCCGACGGGGACCACGTCGTCCTCCGCGGCGGCGGCGGATGAGGACGGACGCGACGGTCGTCGGCTCGGGGCCCAACGGGCTCGCCGCAGCCCTCACCCTCGCACGCGAGGGGTTCCGCGTCACCGTCCTCGAGGCGGCCGACGAACCGGGCGGCGGCACCCGCACGTTCGCCGACCCGGCCGTCGACGGCCTGCTGCACGACCACTGCGCCGCCGTCCACCCGTTCGGCATCGGCTCCCCCTACCTGCGCACGCTCCCGCTCGACCGCTACGGCCTCGAGTGGCTGCAGCCGGAGGTCGCCTGCGCCCACCCGCTCGACGACGGCGACGCGGTGCTGCTGCACCGCGACCTCGACGAGACCGTCGCCGGCCTCGGCGCCGACGGCGCCTGGTGGCGACGCCTGTTCGCCGGTCCGGCGCGCGACTTCGACGCGCTCGCCACGGCGCTGCTCGGCCCGCTCGTGCGCGTCCCCCGCAACCCGTTGCTGCTCGCCCGCAACGGGCTCCTGTCGCTCGCCCCCGCGTCGGTCACCGCCGCCGGGTTCGCCGAGGGCCGCGGCGGGCGCGGTGCGGCGCTGCTCGGCGGCGTCGCCGCGCACGCCGTCTCCCCGCTGGACGCGCCCGGCACGACCGGTGTCGCGACGCTGCTGATCGCCGCCGCGCACGCCCGCGGCTGGCCGGTCGCCCGCGGCGGGTCGCAGGCGATCTGGCGGGCGATGGTCGCGCTGCTCGAGGAGCTCGGCGGCGAGGTCGTCACCGGCGTGCGGGTGCGGTCCCTGCGCGACGTGCCCCGCAGCCGCGTCGTCCTGTTCGACACCGACCCCGGCCAGCTCGCCGACATCCTCGGCGACGCGGCCGATGCACGGGAGCAGCGGCGGCTGCGCGGCTGGCGGCACGCGTCCGCCGCCGCGTTCAAGGTCGACCTGGCCGTGCGCGGCGGCGTGCCATGGGCGGCGGAGGGGGCACGCCGCGCGGGGACCCTCCACCTCGGCGGCCCGTTCGACACCGTCGCCGCGTCGGAGGCGGCCAGCAGCGGCGGGCGGATGCCCGAGCGGCCCTACGTGCTCGTGTCGCAGCCGGCCGTCGCGGACCCGTCGCGGCGCGTCGGCGACGTCGAGCCGGTGTGGGCGTACGCGCACGTGCCCGCCGGCGACGCCGCCCCCGACGCCGACGTCGCCCGCGACGCGATCCTCGGCGAGCTCGAGCGGGCCGCACCGGGGCTCGCCGGGCGCATCGTCGCGACGCACGTGACCACCCCCGCCGGCTTCGCCGCCGACAACCCGAACCTCGTCGGGGGCGACATCACCGGCGGAGCGCTCACGCTGCGCCAGCTCGTCGCCCGCCCGCGGCTCGGCCCCGACCCGTACGCGACGAGCGTGCCCGGCGCCTACCTGTGCTCCGCGTCGACCGCACCCGGCGCCGGCGTGCACGGGATGTGCGGCCACCATGCGGCCCGCTCGGCGCTGCGGGTGCTCACCCGCTGACGCGGGCGGCACGCCGGGCGTAGGATGCGGGCCGGCTCCCCACGGCGCGCACCAACCCCTGTCCGCACCGCACACCGTGCCTCGACTCCCGGAGCGACCATGCGCATCGGCATCCTCACCGGCGGCGGCGACGTCCCCGGTCTCAACCCCAGCATCAAGGCCGTCGTCGAACGTGTCACGTCCGAGGGCCACGAGGTCCTCGGCATCAAGCGCGGCTGGGGCGGCCTGCTCGAGTTCGACCTCGACGACCCCGGCTCGCTCGAGCGCAACACCCGGCCGCTCGACTACGCGGCGGTGCGCACCATCGACCGCACCGGCGGCACCTTCCTCCACACGTCCCGCACGAACCCCGGACGGGTCCGCGCCAAGGACCTGCCGGCGTTCCTCGCCGGCCAGGAGGAGGGCGAGGAGCCGTACGACTTCACGCCGCACGCGCTGCGGGTGCTCGAACGGCTGCAGCTGGACGCGCTCATCGCCATCGGCGGTGACGACACGCTGTCCTACGCGCGCCGGCTGCACGAGGAGGGGTTCGCGGTCACCGCGATCCCGAAGACGATGGACAACGACGTCCACGGGACCGACTACTGCATCGGCTTCTCGACGGCCGTCACCCGCAGCGTCGAGTTCATCCACCAGCTGCGCACCTCCACCGGCTCGCACGAACGGCTCGCCGTCGTCGAGCTGTTCGGCCGCTACTCCGGCGAGACGTCGCTGATCTCCGCCTACCTCGCGAGCGTCGACCGGGCGCTCATCTCCGAGGTCCCCTTCGACCCGGAGAAGCTCGCCGCCCTGCTGATGGACGACAAGCGCCGCAACCCGTCGAACTACGCGATGTGCACCGTGTCGGAGGGCGCGACGATCGTCGACGGCGAGGTGCACCTCTCCGGCGAGGAGGACCCGTACGGGCACCGCAAGCTCGGCGGCATCGGCCAGACGACGGGGCAGCTGCTCAAGGAGATCACCGGGCAGGACATCGTCGCGCAGGAGCTCGGCTACCTGATGCGCTCGGGTCGGCCCGACTCGCTCGACCTGATGGTCGCGACGAACTTCGCCGTCATGGCCGCCGACCACACGATGGCCGGGGAGCACGGCCGCATGATGGCGCTGCGCGGCGGGACCTACACGAACGTGCCGCTGATGGAGACCGGCGCGGGCGTGAAGCGGGTCGACGTCGAGGCGCTGTACGACGTCGGCGCCTACCGGCCGAAGGTCCGGCAGGTCGAGGGCAAGCCGATGTTCCTGTACTGACCGTCAGCCGAGCCGGCGGAAGTCCCAGCTGCGCTCGGCGGACAGCGCCAGCGCGAACCACGTGTGATGGTCGGCGTGCGGGAGCGGCTCGTCGCTGCCGAAGTACTTGTGCGCGTAGGCGGCCCGGACGGCCACCGGCACGTCGTCGTCGGCGACCCGTGTCGGCGTCGCCCGGGCGCTGAGGCCGTGGAGCTCGTGGTAGTCCCGTCCGGCGTCGATCGTGACGCCGCAGCGGCCGCCGGCCTCGAGCCGACCGGTCCGACGGGCCCGGTTCAGGTTCCACACCCACAGCTCGCCCCGCGCGTCCGGCTGCGCGACGAACCACAGCGGCACGACCGCCGGCCAGCCGTCGTCATCCACGGTCGCGAGCCGCAGCACGCGCGCCTCGGCGAGGAACTCCCGGCGCACGTCCGCGGGCATCGTCAGGTCCGGTGCCATCCGCGGACCCTCCCTCCGGTCGGCGCCCGGCCGACCCCCGAGGCCGACCCTCGACCGACGTGCGGCGACGGCCCGGGCGACGCTAGTGGCGCGGCCGGGGCGGAGGTGTGGGGAACAGCCGGGGGACGCCCGGCGTTACCCTCACCATGATGACCGAACCCACCGCCCCCCGTCCGCTGCGCCGCCGCCTCCGCCGCGTCGCCCTCGCCGCCGCGCTCGTCGCGACGCTCGGCACGGCCGCGGCCTGCTCGTCCGACGACGGGCAGTCGGCCGCCGAGGCCCTCCCACCCGGCACGATGCTCATCGACGTGCGCACCCCCGGCGAGTTCGCCGAGGGGCACCTCGACGGGGCGGTCAACCTGCCGGTGGAGCTGCCCACGTTCCCCGACCAGGTCGCGCTCCTCGACCCGGACATGGAGTACCTCGTGTACTGCCGCACCGGCCGACGCGCCGGCGTCGCGATCGAGTACATGGAGTCGACGCTGGGGCTGACCGCACGCAACCTCGGATCCCTCGAGGCGGCGTCGGCCGAGACCGGCGTCCGCATCGTGCGATGACGTCCGGCCCGGCCGACCCGTTCGCGCCGGTCGAGGCGTCGCCGCGTGGGGCCGGGCTCCTCGTCGCCGTCGCCGCCGTGCTCGGGGTCGCCGCCCTGCTGGCCGGGCTCGCACCGGTCGCCGGCCCGGTCGGCATGCTCGTCGGCCTCGTCGCCCACGTGAAGGGGCACCGGCTGGGGATGCCCGTCACCGTCGCCGTCGGCCTGCTCATGATCGTCGGCATGACGATCACCCTCTACCTGCGCTGACCCGGCTGCGCTGACCCGGCTGCGCTGACCGGGCCGCGTCGACCGGGCCGCGGCGTGCGCCCGTGCGGCTCAGCCGGTCGCGCCACCCTCACGCAGGCTGCGCTGCAGGGCGTCCCGCAGTCCGCTCAGCGGCCCGGCCGCCCGCGTCCCCGCGGGCAGCGCGTCCTCCAGGCCGGCGAAGCCCGGACCGCCCACGACGAGCCGCGCCCCGCTGAGCGCCGGCGGTGCGTCGACGAACCGGCGGGCCGCCGCCGGGTCGACCGCACCGATGAGCACCACGTCAGGTCCGATCGTCGCGACGCTGCGCTCGAGGGCCGCCACCGGCGTGTCCGCCCCGAGGTAGGTGACCTGCAGGCCGAGGTCGGCGGCGACGGCCGCAGCGGCCAGCACCCCGAGCTCGTGCGCTTCACCGGACGGGGCGGCCGCGACGCAGCGGGGTGCGGCCGCCGGGCGCGCCGCCGTGACCATGCGCATCAGCCGCGGCCGCAGGCTGCTCGTCGCGAAGTGCTCGGCGGCGATCAGCGACGGATCCTCCTGCCAGCCCTCGCCGAGGTCGCGCAGCACCGGCATGACGACCTGCTCGAGCGCGTGCGCCACCCCGAGGCGGGCGACCGCATCGTCGACGACCGACTCGGCCCGCGGCGCGTCGTAGGCCCGCACCGCCGCGGCGAGGTCGTCGCGGGCACGGCGCACCGCCGGGACCGTCGCGTCCGGCGTCGCGGCCGCGTCGGGCCCCGCCGGGTCACCGACCAGCCCGAGGCGGGCGGGCGCGCGCTCGGCGGTCACCGACCGGGCCGCCGCGCCCACCGACCAGCCCTGCCCGGTGAGCCGCAGGACGGCCAGGACCCGGTCGACGTCCTCCTCCGAGTACAGCCGGTGGCCACCGTCGGTCCGTGCCGGCCGCAGCACCCCGTAGCGGGACTCCCAGGCGCGCAGGGTCGTCACCGCCACGCCGGTGCGGCGGGCGACGGCGCCGATGCGCAGGGCGGGCGTCTCCAACGGGCGAACTCCGGGGATCGAGGGGGTCGGGCGAGGTTCGCGGCGGAGGGCCGGCGCGGATGCCGCCCGGTCGTCCCCCGCCTACCGTTGCGCGGATGGACAGCGACCAGGACGCGACACCGGCCCCCGACCGGCCCTCCGACCTGCCCCCGGGCCGGCCCACGGACCGGCTCGAACGGCTCACGGCCGGCCAGCCGATCGTGTTCGCCGGCGACCGGGTCGTGACGGTCCCCGCGGCGCTCGCCGACGCCTTCGCCCCCGGTGACGCGCTGCTCGTCGACGAGACCTCCGGCGAGCTCCTCCACGTCCCCGCGGCCGACCGTGGCGCCGCCGCGGACGCCGTCACCGCCGCCGCGGACGCCGCGCTGCTGCTCGGCGGCGTCGAGGACGCGGCCGTCGACCGGTTCTTCCACGGCTTCGCCGACCGGCTCGCCGACGACGCGACGTTCGCACCGATCGCCGCGGCGAACGTCGCCGACCTCGACGCCGCCCGTGCCCGCGGCCGCTCCACCACCCGGCTCGAGCTGACCGCCCGCATGCGTGCCGACATGGTCGCGGGGCTGCGCGGCTGGACCGACGTCGCCGCCGGCCGCGGCACCGTCGTCGACACCCGGCAGCACGACGGCTGGTCGCTCGAGCAGGTCCGCGACCGGCTCGGGGTCGTCGCGTTCGTGTTCGAGGGCCGACCCAACGTCGTCGCCGACGCGTGCGGCGTGCTGCGCGGCGGCAACGCGGTCGTGTTCCGCATCGGCTCCGACGCGCTCGGCACGGCGACGGCGCTCATGGAGCACGCCGTCCGGCCAGCGCTCGCCGACGCCGGGCTGCCCGCCGGCACCGTGTCGCTCGTCGCCTCCGCCGCCCGGGCGGCCGGCTGGGCGCTGTTCGCCGACGACCGGCTCGCGCTCGCCGTCGCCCGCGGCTCCGGCCCGGCCGTCGCACAGCTCGGCGGGATCGCCCGCCGGCAGGGCACCCCGGTGTCGCTGCACGGCACCGGCGGCGCGTGGATGCTCGTCACCGCCGCCGCCGACGTCGACCGGCTGCGCAGCACCGTCGCCGCGTCGCTCGACCGGAAGGTGTGCAACACGCTGAACACGTGCTGCGTGGTCCGCGCTGCCGCCCCGACGCTCGTCCCCGCCGTGCTCGCCGGCCTCGAGGCGGCCGCCGCCGCCCGCGGTGTCGAACCGAAGCTGCACGTGCTCGTCCGTGACGACGCCGAACGTGCCGCCGTCGAGGCGCTCGTCGGTCCCGGCTGGTTCGACCGGACCGTGGCGGTCGCGCGTGCCGGCGGTGCCGTCCCCGAGGTGCGGGCCGAGCCGTGCGACGTCGACGACCTCGCCGTCGAGTGGGAGTGGGAGGACAGCCCCGAGCTGACCCTCGCCCTCGTCGACGACCTCGACGAGGCCGTCGCGCTGTGCAACACGCACAGCCCCCGGTTCGTCGTGTCCGTCGTCAGCGAGGACCCCGCCGACCACGACCATGCGTGGCGGACCCTCGAGGCGCCGTTCGTCGGCGACGGGTTCACCCGCTGGGTCGACGGGCAGTACGCGCTGACGACGCCGGAGCTCGGCCTGTCGAACTGGCAGGGCGGCCGCCTGTTCGGCCGTGGCGGCATCCTCACCGGCGACGCGATCGCGACGGTGCGCACGCGCATGCGGCAGACCGACCCGGACCTCAGCCGGTAGCGTCGGACCACGGTGCCCGACAGGGCGCTGGCGGGGTCGACCCCGTCCGGTCGCCGCCCGTCGTGCCGGGCGCCGTGCAGGGGAGCGCACCGTGCCCGCGAGCATCATCGTCGGCGCCCAGTGGGGCGACGAGGGCAAGGGGAAGGCGACCGACCTGCTCGCCGACCGCACCGACATGGTCGTGCGCTACCAGGGCGGCAACAACGCCGGGCACACCATCGTCGTCGGCGACGAGGTCCTCAAGCTCCACCTCATCCCCTCCGGGATCCTCTACCCGCACGTCGTGCCCGTCATCGCCGCCGGCGTCGTCGTCGACCCGAAGGTGCTGCTCGAGGAGCTCGA
Source organism: uncultured Nitriliruptoraceae bacterium (assembly GCA_913060655.1). Lineage (GTDB taxonomy): Bacteria > Actinomycetota > Nitriliruptoria > Nitriliruptorales > Nitriliruptoraceae > CSBr16-57R1. Next base: position 40,029 of record CAJXTG010000006.1, read on the forward strand.
CGGGCTCGAGGCGCGCGGGCTCGACCCGTTCGGCCGGGTGAGGATCTCCGGTGAGGCCCACCTGATCATGCCCTACCACCGGGAGCTCGACCTGCTCATCGAGCGGCGGCTCGGGAGCCAGAACCTCGGCACGACCCGCCGCGGCATCGGGCCGGCCTACGCCGACAAGGCGTCCCGGGTCGGCCTGCGCGTGCAGGACCTGTTCGACGAGGGCATCTTCCGCAAGAAGCTCGACGCGGTGCTCGACCACACGAACCTGGTGCTCACCCGCGTGTACGGCCGCCCCGGGATGGACGCCGCGGCGATCGCCGACGAGTACCTCGCCTACGCCGAGCGGCTCGCCCCGCTGGTCACCGACACGACGGCGCTGCTGCACGAGGCGCTCGAGCGCGACGCGAACGTCATCCTCGAGGGTGCGCAGGGCACGATGCTCGACCTCGACCACGGCACCTACCCGTTCGTCACCTCGTCGAACCCGGTCGCCGGCGGGGCGCTCACCGGCGCCGGCGTCGGCCCCAACCGCATCGACCGGGTCATCGGCATCACCAAGGCGTACGTCACCCGGGTGGGGACCGGCCCGTTCCCCACCGAGCTGTTCGACGCGGTCGGCGAGCGCATCACCGACCTCGGCGGGGAGTACGGCACGACGACCGGCCGGCGGCGGCGCGTCGGCTGGTTCGACGCCGTCGTCGCCCGGTACGCGCAGCGCGTCAACGGCTTCACCGACCTGTTCCTCACGAAGCTCGACGTGCTCGACGCGTTCGACGAGCTCAAGGTCGCCGTCGCCTACCGGGCCGACGGGGAGCGCTACGAGCATCTCCCGCCGCACCAGTCGCTCCTGCACCACGCCGAGCCGGAGTACGTCACCGTCGAGGGCTGGGGCACCCCCACCTCCGACATCACCCGCTTCGACGACCTGCCGCGGGCCGCGCGCGACTACGTCGCCCTGCTCGAGGAGCAGTGCGGCGCACCGATCACGTGGGTGTCCGTCGGCCCGGGTCGGGCGCAGACCCTCGAGCGGCGCTGACGTGGCCGGACGTCGCGTCCTCGTCGTCGGCTCCGGCGGGCGGGAGCACGCCCTCGTCGCCCGGCTGGCCGCCGACCCGGGCGTCGACACGGTCCTCGCCGCACCCGGCAACCCGGGGATGGCCGCCCACGGCCGCTGCCACGACGTCGCCGTCGACGACCATGCCGCGCTGGTGCGGCTCGCCCGCGACGAGGCCGTCGACCTCGTCGTCGTCGGCCCGGAGGGTCCGCTCGTCGCCGGCCTCGTCGACGTGCTGGCGGAGGCGGGGATCGCCGCCTTCGGTCCGGCGGCCGCCGCCGCACGGCTCGAGGGGTCCAAGGCGTTCGCGAAGTCGGTGATGGACGCCGCCGGCGTGCCGACCGCCGCGTGGGTCGCCGCCGCCACGCGCGAGGAGGCGCTCGCCGCCCTCGACCGGTTCGCCCGCCCCGGTGTCCCGTGGGTCGTCAAGGCGGACGGGCTCGCGGCCGGCAAGGGGGTCGTCGTCACCGCCGACCGGACGGAGGCGGAGGCCGCCATCGACGCGGCGCTGGGCGGCCGCTTCGGCGACGCGGGCACGACGCTGGTCATCGAGGAGTTCCTCGCCGGTCCGGAACGCAGCCTGTTCGCCGTCTGCGACGGCGACGACGCCGTGCTGCTCGCCCCCGCGCAGGACCACAAGCGTGCGCTCGACGGAGATGCGGGCCCCAACACCGGTGGCATGGGCGCGTTCAGCCCCGTCGCCGGGTTCGCGCTGGGTGACGCGCACGTCGACGTGCTGCGCGACACGGTCGTGCGGCCGGTGCTGCGCGAGCTCGCCCGCCGCGGCAGCCCGTTCCGCGGCCTGCTGTTCGTCGGCCTCGTCGACACCGTCGACGGGCCGAAGGTCCTCGAGTACAACGTCCGGTTCGGCGACCCGGAGACGCAGGTCGTCCTGCCCCGGCTCACCTCCGGGCTCGTCGACCTGCTGTGGGCGGCGGCGACCGGCTCGGCGGCGACCGGTGACGGCGTCGCGTCCGTCCCGGTGACCTTCGCCGACGACGCCGCGGTCACCGTCGTCATGGCGTCCGCCGGCTACCCCGCATCGTCCTCCCACGGGGACGTCATCGACGGGGTCGGGACGGCGGACGCGTGCACCGGCGTGCACGTGCTGCATGCGGGGACCGCCCGCGACGCGGACGGGCGGCTCGTCACCGCCGGCGGCCGGGTGCTCGCCGTCACGGCGCTCGGCCGCGATGTCGACGAGGCGCGTGCGCGCGCGTACGGTGGGGTCGCGCGTATCCGTTTCGCCGGTGCGCAGCACCGCACCGACATCGGCCGCACCGGCCACGGAGGGACCTGATGGACGCCGCAGCCTGGGACGAGCGGTACGCGGCGAGCGACCTCGTGTGGTCGGCCGGCCCGAACGCGTTCGTCGTCGAGGAGGTCGCGGGGCTCACGCCCGGACGGGCCATCGACCTGGCCGGGGGCGAGGGCCGCAACGCCCTGTGGCTCGCCGAGCAGGGCTGGGACGCCGAGCTCGTCGAGTTCTCCGCCGTCGCGCTCGACAAGGCCCGGGCGATCGCCGAGCGGCGCGGCGTCACCGTCACCACGACGCTCGCGGACGCGACCGCCGCCCCCGACCTCGACCCCGCCGACCTCGTCCTCGTCTGCTACCTGCAGCTCCCCACGGCGCCGCTCGCCCGCGCGCTCGGCCACGCCGCGTCGCTCGTCGCCCCCGGCGGCACGCTGCTCGTGATCGCCCACGAGCGCGACAACCTCGAGCACGGCCACGGCGGACCGCCCGACCCCGCCTTCCTCCCCACCGTCGACGACGTCCTCACCGCGATCGACGGGCACGGGCTCACCGTCGAACGGGCCGAGCAGGTCCGCCGGCCCGTCGAGACGGACGAGGGGCCGCGGGAGGCCATCGACCTGCTCGTCCGGGCCGCCCGCCCGGCGGAATAGCCCCCGCCCGGCCGGCGTTCCCCCCACGGACCCCGGCGGAGCCCGGCGGACCCGGCGGACCCCAGGAAGAGGAGCGCGACGTGGCAGGACTCCAGGTCATCACCATCGAGACGCCGTCGCTCGGCGACCGCAGCTACATCGCCCACGACGGGGAGAAGGCCCTCGTCGTCGACCCGCAGCGTGACATCGACCGGGTCCTCGCCCACCTCGACGAGCTCGGCCTCGACGTCACCCACGTCGTCGAGACGCACGTCCACAACGACTACGTGACCGGCGGCTACGAGCTCGCCCGCCGCGTCGGGGCGACCTACGTGCTGAACGCGGACGACGAGCTGTTCTTCGACGCGCACGGCGTGCGCGACGGCGACCACCTCCAGGTCGGCACCCTCGACGTCCGTGTCGTCCACACGCCCGGCCACACCCCCACGCACCTGTCGTACGTCGTCACCGACGGGACCCACACCTCCGCGTTCACCGGCGGGTCGCTGCTGTACGGGTCGGTCGGTCGCACCGACCTGATCTCCCGCGCGATGGCCGAGGAGCTGACCCGCCACCAGTACGCCACCGCACGCCGGCTCGCCGACGAGCTCGACGACGACGTGACGGTGCTGCCGACCCACGGCTTCGGCTCGTTCTGCTCGTCCGCCGCCGCGGACGCCCAGACCGCCGACGTCGACCCGCGCTACGGGGTCGCCACCTCCACCATCGGCCGGCAGCGTCTGGAGAACATCGCGCTCACCGTCGCGGACGAGGAGACGTTCGTCACGACGATCCTCGCGGGCCTCGACGCCTACCCGCGCTACTACGCCCACATGGCGCCGCGCAACAAGCTCGGCCCCGACCCCGTCGACCTGTCGCCGCCCGTCCCGGCCGACGCGAGCGAGCTCGCCGCCCGCATCCACGCGGGCGAGTGGGTCGTCGACCTCCGCACCCGCACCGCCTACGCCCAGGACCACGTCATCGGGACGGTCAACGTCGAGGTGTCCGACTCGCTGGTGACCTACCTCGCCTGGCTCATCCCCTGGGGCACGCCCGTCACCCTCGTCGGCGACACCGCCGAGGAGGTCGCCGAGGCGCAGCGTCAGCTCGCCCGGGTCGGCATCGACCGGCCCGCGGCGGCGGCGACCGGCGGCATCGACCGCTGGGGTGAGGGGCTCGGACGCGGCACGTACCGCGTGTCCGACTACGCCGGGCTCGCCGCCCTGCGCGACGCCGGTGACGGACCGCACGTGCTCGACGTCCGCCGCGACGACGAACGGCGCAACCGGTCGATCGCCGGCTCGCAGCACGTGCCGCTGCACGAGCTGACCCGCCGGGCGCTCGAGGTGCCCGACGACCGTGAGGTGTGGGTCCACTGCGCCGGCGGCTACCGCGCGTCGATCGCCGCGTCGCTGCTGGTGCGGGCCGGACGTCGCCCCGTCCTCATCGACGACGACGAGCAGGCGATCACGACCCTCGGGCTCGACCGCGCCGCATGACGGCCTCAGCCGTCCGCCGGCAGCCCGACCCACCGGTGGGCGCCGTCGGCGGTGACCTCACGCTTGAAGACCGGCACCCGCTGCTTGATCGCCTCGAGCGCGGCCCGGCAGGCGGCGAACGCGTCCTCCCGGTGGGCGGACGACGCGGCGACGAGGATCGTGTGGGCGCCGACGGCGAGGTCACCGAGCGCGTGCAGCAGCGCGAGCCGGCGCACCGCCGGATGCGCGGCACGCACCTCGTCGGCGATGCGGGCGAGCTCGCGCGCGGCCATCGGCTCGTAGGCGGAGTACTCGAGGCGGACGACGCCCGGCGTGCCGTCGTCGGCATGGTCGCGCACCGTCCCGAGGAACGACACGACGGCCCCGACGTCGGACGCGCCCAGCCGCGCCAGCGTCCCCTCGACGTCGAGCGGGCCGTGCACCAGCCCGGTGATCGTCCCCGGATCGGCGCCCGCGCCGTCCGCTGCGCCGTCGTCGGATCCGCCGGCGACGGGAGGCAGGAGCGCCACCTCGGCGTCGGGACGCAGCCGGACCGCGTCGTCGGCGACCTCGAGGTCGACGGTGACGGCGACGCGGGGCAGCAGCGACGCGAGCGACGGATGCGCGGCGGCGACGGCGCGCCGCAGCAGCCCGACGTCGGCGTCGTCGGGGAGCTCCACGACGAGCGTCGTCAGGCCGGCGCGCTCCGCGAGCCCACCGAACGTGCGCACCTCGAGCCGCATCCCACCCCTCGTCCCCGGCGGTCGTCCGACCGTGCCGGGGGAGCCGGAGCGTAGGCTCCGCGACCGATCCGGAGGCAGGACATGGACACCACCGCACTGCAGGTCACGCTCGACGGCGGGATCGACACCGCCGGCGCGACCGTCCGTGAGGCGCTGCGCGCCGAGGGCTTCGGGGTCCTCACCGAGATCGACGTGGAGGCGACCCTGCGCACGAAGCTCGGTGACGGGGAGGCCGACGAGGTCGGGCCGACCCGGATCCTCGGGGCGTGCAACCCGGTGCTGGCGCACCGGGCGCTGATGACGGAGCGGGACGTCGCGATGCTGCTGCCGTGCAACGTCGTGCTGCGCGAGCGCGACGGGCGTACGGAGGTGACCATCGCCGACCCGGGCGACATGGTCGCGATGGCGGGCGAGTCGCTCAGCGACGTCGCGCGCGACGCGCGGGAACGGCTGGCGCGCGTCACGGCGGCGCTGGCCGGCTGACGGCCGCCGGGCCGAGGACGGCCCGGGGGAGGGTCAGCGGGTCTCGCGGAAGATGACGTGCCGGCGCAGGACCGGGTCGTACTTCTTCAGCTCGATCCGGCCGGTCGTGTTCCGCCGGTTCTTCTTGGTCGTGTAGGCCGCGCCGGTGCCCTCCGTCGAGCGGAGGGTGATGACCGGGCGGATGTCGTCCTTCTTCGCCATCAGACCTTCTCCCCGCGAGCGCGCAGCTCCTTGACGACCGCGTCGATCCCGCGCCGGTCGATGGTCTTGATGCCCTTCGCCGACACGGTCAGCGTGACGTGCCGCTGCTCACTGGGGACCCAGTAGCGCTTCGTCTGCACGTTCACCTCGAACCGCCGCTTCGTGCGACGGTGCGAGTGGGAGATGTTGTTGCCGGAGCGGCCGACCGCACCGGTCACCTGACAGCGTCGAGCCATGACGGACCCCATCGTGTGGGAACAGGACGGCGGCCCGCGGAGGGCCGCCTGGAGTGGTCGGACGATACCACCGGGCCGCACAGCCCCGCCACCCGGGTCCGGGGCGGGTCCGGGGCGGGCACGGCGGGCCGTCCGGCGACCCGTTGCCGAGCGGTGCCCCGCTCCCGTACCCTGCGGGGCCGGCCGACGGTCCGTCCGTCGGCCGCCGCCGTCCCCGCGCCCCTCGCGCACGCCCCGGGACGCTCGAAGAGGAGCGCACGATGAAGTCCGAGACCCACCCCGAGTACCGGCCGGTCGTCTTCCGCGACCGCTCCGCCGACTTCGCGTTCCTGACGCGTTCGACCGCGACGCCGCGGGAGACGATCGAGTGGGAGGACGGCAACACCTACCCGGTCGTCGACGTCGAGGTGTCCTCCGCCAGCCACCCGTTCTACACGGGCAAGGCGCACCTGGTCGACGCCGCCGGTCGCATCGAGAAGTTCAACCGCAAGTACGGCAAGCGCTCCTGACCGCCGGGCGGTGACCGACCAGCCGCTCGCCACCCCGGTCGACCTGCGGGGTCGTCCCCTCCGCGACCTGCGCGTCTCGGTCACCGACCGCTGCAACCTGCGCTGCCGCTACTGCATGCCGCGCGAGGTGTTCGGCGCGGACTTCCCGTTCCTCGAGCGGGACGAGCTGCTCAGCTTCGAGGAGCTCGAACGACTCGTCCGCGTGTTCGTCACCCTCGGGGTGCGCAAGATCCGTCTGACCGGCGGCGAGCCGCTCCTGCGGCGCGACCTGCCCGACCTCGTCCGCCGGCTGGCCGACGTCGACGGGCTCGAGGACCTCGCACTCACCAGCAACGGCGTGCTGCTGCCGCGGATGGCCGGTGAGCTGGCCGACGCGGGCCTGCGCCGGGTGACGGTCAGCCTCGACGCGCTCGACGACGCGACGTTCCGGGCCGTGTCCGACACGACCGTGCCGGTGCAGGCGGTGCTCGACGGCATCGCCGCCGCACGGGCCGCCGGCCTCGCCCCCGTCAAGGTCAACGCGGTCCTGCAGCGCGGCGTCAACGACGACCAGGTCGAGACGCTCGCCGGCTGGGCGCGGGACACCGGGGTGACCCTGCGCTTCATCGAGTTCATGGACGTCGGCACGACGAACCGGTGGCAGCGCGACCGGGTCGTGCCCGCCGCGGAGGTCGCCGAGCGCATCGCCGCACGCTGGCCGATCGAGCCGGTCGAGCCGGCACAGCCCGGCGAGGTCGCCGAGCGGTACCGCTACGTCGACGGTGCCGGCGAGGTCGGCATCATCGCGTCGGTCACCCGACCGTTCTGCGGGACGTGCTCGCGGGCGCGGCTGTCCGCCGTCGGGGAGCTGTTCACCTGCCTGTTCGCGGCCGCCGGGCACGACCTGCGCGCGGTGCTGCGTGACGGGGCCGACGACGCCGCGCTGGCCGCCGCCGTCGCCGGCGTCTGGGCGCGGCGGGACGACCGCGCGTCGGAGGTGCGGGCGGAGGGGGGCCTGGAGGGTCCGCGCGTCGAGATGTCCTACATCGGGGGGTGACACGCTCGGTGTGCGCTCACCGCACGACTGGGCGCGCAGGGAGGGCTGCCCCCATCCGTCCCGCCGGCGGCGCCCCTAGGTTCCGCCCCCCGCCTACGGGAGAGGCGGACCGCAGCGGCCCTGCGCCGCGCGGGCACGGGACCGGCGCCCCGCGCCGGGTGGTCGGGAGCCCACCCGCAGGTCCCACGGTCCCCGGAGCGCCGGTGGCGGCGGCCGGGACGGAGGTTCGCCGCACGGCGTGACCGTCGACGTCCCGCCAGCACCCACACCGCCCCGCGCCCGGGGACCTCGTGTTCGCCCCGCGTCCTGGGCCGTGGTCCGGGCCGTGCCCGCTCACCCGTGGCCGGTCCGGCCGGCGAGCAGCTCCAGCGCGTGCGGCAGCAGGGCGCGCACCGCCTCCAGGCTCTCCGTCGCACCCTTCGGGCTGCCGGGCAGGTCGACGAGCAGCGTCGTCCCCCGCACGCCGCACACCCCGCGGGACAGGTCCGCCCGCGGGGTCACCGTCCGACCGGCGGCACGCATCGCCTCGGCGAGCCCCGGCACCTCCCGCTCCATCACGTCCCGCGTCGCCTCCGGCGTCACGTCACGCGGGCCGAGCCCGGTCCCGCCCGTCACCACGACCAGCGCCCGTCGCTCCACGTCGGCGAGCCGGACGAGCAGCGCCGCGATCGTCCCCCGGTCGTCGGGCACGAGCTCGCGGGTCACGGCGAACCCGTCGGCGACGAGCAGCGCCTCCACCGCCGGGCCGGAGGCGTCCTCCCGCTCGCCGGCATGCACCCCGTCGCTCACCGTCACGACCGTCGCCGGCCACCCGCCCGCCGGCCCACGCTCCGCCGCCATCTCGCCCCCGTGTCCGGACCCGTCGCGAGCAGCGTAGGCACGGCGGATGCGCGCACCGTCCCCCCCGATGCGCCATGCTCCGACCCGGACCGCCGGACGGCGGGCCGCGGCGAGCCCGACCCGGCCGGCCAGGAGGCACGATGGCCACGACGCCCCAGCACGTCGCCGCCGGCAAGGTGCGCGACCTCTACGCCGCCGGCGACGACGAGCTGCTGCTCGTCGCCAGCGACCGCATCTCCACCTACGACGTCGTCCACCCCACCCCGGTGCCCGACAAGGGCCGCATCCTCACCGGCCTGTCCGCGTTCTGGTTCGACCGGCTCGCCGACCTCACCCCCCACCATCTCCTCGCCGCCCGCGGTCCGGCCGTCACCGCCGGCCTCGACGTCGCCGCCGCCGGCCTCGACGCGGCCGACCTCGCCGGCCGGACGATGCGCGTCCGGCGCACCCGCGTCGTCCCCTTCGAGTGCGTCGTCCGCGGCCACCTCGCCGGCTCCGGCTGGGTCGACTACCAGCGGACCGGGGCGGTGTGCGGCATCCCCCTGCCGGCCGGGCTGCGCGAGGCCGACCCGCTGCCGGAGCCGCTGTTCACGCCGGCGACCAAGGCGGCGCGCGGCGCGCACGACGAGAACGTCCCCTTCGACGCGCTCGTCGACACGCTCGGCGCGCCGCTGGCCGACGAGCTGCGACGCCGCTCCCTCGCGATCCACGCGGCCGGTGCCGAACACGCCGCCGCCGTCGGGCTGATCCTCGCCGACACCAAGCTCGAGTTCGGCCTCGTCGACGACGGCGACGGGGAGGAGCTGCTGCTCGTCGACGAGGTGCTCACCCCCGACTCGTCGCGCTACTGGCCGGCGGACCGCTGGGAGCCCGGCGGCTCACCCCCGAGCTTCGACAAGCAGTACGTCCGCGACCACGTGTCCGCCACCGGGTGGGACCGCACCCCACCGGGCCCTGCGCTGCCCGACGACGTCGTCGCCGCCACCCGCGCCCGGTACGTCGAGGCGTACGAGCGGCTCACCGGCGACCCGTTCGCCGCCTGGTGGCCGGGTCGGCCGCAGGACCACGCCGGCTAGATTCCCCGCCGGCCGGCGTCCGTCCGGCGTCCGCCCTGCGAGGCCCCGATGTCCCTGTCCGACCCGCTCGCCCCCGTCGTCCTCGGCGTCGCCGTCGTCGCCGGCCTGCTCGTCGTGGCCGTCGTCATCCTCGCCCTGCGGCTGCGCCGGCTCGCCCGCGACCAGCGGCGCGCCCTCGACGGCGTCGACGTCGACGTCGTCGCGACGCTCGCCCGGCTGCGCCGCCGCCTCGACGAGCTCGACGAGGCCGTCGCCGCGGCCCGCGCCCACTCGGAGGGCGTCGCCGAGGACGTGACCCGCACGCTCAGCCGCGTCGGCGTCGTCCGGTACGACGCCTACGACGACATCGGCGGCCAGCAGTCGTTCTCCGCCGCCGTCCTCGACGCGCACGGCGACGGGGTCGTGCTCACGTCGATCACCGGCCGCACCGACGGCCGCACCTACCTGAAGTCGATCGCCGCCGGTGCGGCGGCCGTCGTGCTGTCCGATGAGGAGGCGGCCGCGGTGGCCGCCGCCCGCGAACAGCCCCGCAGCGAGCAGGTCACCGAGGCCGGCAAGCGCGCCTGGCGGCAGCGCTGACCGCCCGCGGTGGCCGGAGAGGAGCGCACCATGGCATCCGGTGACGAAGCCGTCGCCTACCTCGGTCCGGCCGGGACGTTCACGGAGACGGCCGCCCGGATGCTCGGCCTCGGTGAGGACGCGTCGGCGCTCGTGCCGTGCCGCGACGTGCTCGAGGTCCTCCGGACCGTCGAGCGGGGCGACGCCGCACGCGGTGTCATCCCGATCGAGAACACGTTGGAGGGGTCGGTGACCGCGACGCTCGACGCGCTCGCGTTCGAGACGGAGCTGCTCATCCACGGCGAGCTCGAGCTGCCCGTCAACCTCGTGCTCGCCGCGCCACCCGGTGCGACCCTCGAGACGCTCACGGCCGTCCGCTCCCACGTCGTCGCCCTCGGCGCGTCACGCCGCTGGCTCGCCGAACGGCTGCCGGACGTCGAACAGCTGCCGTCGGCGTCGACCGCACGGGCCGCGCAGGAGGTCGCCGAGCTCGGCCCGGCGCACGCCGCCGTCGTCAACCCGCTGGCCGCCGAGCGTTACGGCCTCGAGGTCCTCGCCGAGGGGCTCGCCGACCGCACCGGCAACATGACCCGGTTCGTCATCGTCGGCGACCACGTCCCGCCGGCGACCGGCTGGGACAAGACGTCGCTCGTCGTGTTCATCGACACGAACCGGCCGGGCGCGCTGCTGCAGCTGCTCGAGGTGTTCGCCGCCCGCGAGCTCAACCTCACCAAGATCGAGTCCCGTCCGACGAAGACGGAGCTCGGCGAGTACTGCTTCTTCGTCGACGTCGAGGGGCACCTCAGCGACGAGCGGGTCGGGGACGCGCTCGCGACGGTGAAGCGCACCCAGCGGGACGTCCGCCTGCTCGGCTCCTACCGCCGTTCCGGCGCGCGGCAGCGTGACGAGGCGGCCCGCATCGAGCGGGACGACGCCGCCTACCGCGCAGCGGCCGCATGGCTCGCCGGCTGGCGCGAACGGGCCGCGTCGGGCACCTGAGCCCGCTGGTACCCTTCGTCCGTCGTCGACGTCCTCCGGACGCGGCGGGCGCCTGGAGGCTTCGCCTAGTCTGGTCTATGGCGCGGGATTGCTAATCCCGTTGGGGGCCTGTCCCCCTCGAGGGTTCAAATCCCTCAGCCTCCGCCGGTGACAACCGAAGAACGACCTGCGCGGGTAGCTCAGTCCGGATAGAGCACCTGACTACGGATCAGGCGGCCGGGGGTTCGAATCCCTCCCCGCGCGCGACCACCTCCGCCGACGCTCCGGGCGCGGCATCCGCGGCTGCGACGTCGGCCGGACGACCCGACGCTCGCCGCCGGTGCACCGTCACGTCGACCCGGCCCTCCGCATCGACCGCCGTCGTCGCCTCCACGCCCCACCAGCGTCCGATCGCGTCGGGGGTGAGCACCGCCGCCGGTGTCCCGTGGGCGACGAGCCGCCCGTCGTGCAGCACGGCCAGCCGGTCGCCGAACTGGCCGGCGACGGACAGGTCGTGCAGCGTCGTGACGACGGTCAGCCCGCGCTCCTCCCGCAGCTCGGCGAGCAGCTCGAGGATCTCGAACTGGTGGCCGAGGTCGAGCGCCGCCGTCGGTTCGTCGAGCAGCAGCGTCGGCGCGTCGGCGACGAGCGCACGGGCCAGCACGACCCGCTGACGTTCCCCACCGGACAGCGACGGCACGTCACGCGCGGCGAAGCGCTCGAGGTCGAGCCGCTGCAGGACGGCGAGGGTGCGACGCCGGTCGTCGAGCGACGCGGACAGGCGCAGCCCCTGATGGGCGGTGCGTCCGAGCAGCACGTACTCGAACGCGCTGATGCCCGGCGGCACGATCGGGGTCTGGGGGACGACGGCGACGTGACGGGCGCGGTCCCGGGGTCGGCGGACCGTCGTACCGGTGAGCGCGACCGTGCCGGTGTGGCGCACCGTGCCGGAGAGGGCCCGCACCAGGGTCGTCTTCCCCGCACCGTTCGGGCCGAGCAGCGCGAGCCACTCGCCCTCGGCGATGTCGAGGTCCACCTGCGACAGGACCGGCGTGCCGCCGATCGTGACGCCCAGCCCGCGGGCGCGCAGCGCCAGCGGGGTCGGGAGGTCCGCGTCGGCGCTCATGCGCGACCCTGCTGCGAGCGGAGGATGAGGAGGAACGCGGGCGCGCCGACGAACGCGGTGATGACGCCGATCGGCAGCTCCGCCGGCGCCTGCACGGTGCGGGCGGCGACGTCGGCGAGGGCGAGGAACGCGGCGCCGAACAGCATCGACAGGGGGATGACCCGCCGGTTGCGGGTGCCGGCCAGCAGGCGCACCCCGTGGGGGACGATCAGCCCGACGAACCCGATGAGCCCGCTGACGGCGACGGCCGTCGCCGTCGCGAGCGACGCGACCGTCAGCACGAGCGCCCGGGTCACCCCCGGCCGGATCCCCAGCGTCGTCGCCTCCTCGTCGCCGACGGCGAGCACGTCGATCGCGCCGGAGGCGAGCACCAGCACGACGGCGCTGACGACGAGCACCGGCAGGACGAGGCGGACCTCCGCCCAGCCGACCGTCGACAGCCGTCCGAGCAGCCACCCGTACACCGCGCGCAGCGAGTCCGCGTGCCGCTGCAGCAGGTAGGTCTGCACCGCGGCGAGCAGCGCGGCGACCGCGACGCCGGCGAGGATGAGCGCCGCCGGCCCGGCCGGGCGACCGCGACGCAGGCTCAGCCCGGCGGTGACGACCACCGCGGCGATCGCGCCGGCGAACGCGGCGGCGGGCAGCGCGAACCCGCCCGCGAGCGTCGCCGTCCCCGTCACGATGGCGAGGGTCGCGCCGAGCCCCGCGCCGGCGGCGACCCCGAGCAGGTACGGGTCGGCCAGCGGGTTGCGGAACACGCCCTGGTAGGCCGCACCGGAGCCGGACAGGAGCGCCCCGACGGCGAGGCCGAGCAGCACGCGCGGCCAGCGGATCTCGAACAGGATCGTCAGGCTGCTCGCGCCGAGACCGTGCTCGACCGTCGTCCACGGCAGCCGGTCGAGCAGCGCCCCGACCGTCGCGCCCACCGGCAGGTCGACGGGGCCGACGACGAGCCCGACGAGCGCGGCGACGACGGCCGCGCCGACGCCGGCCGCGACCAGCGGGACGGTGAGGTCCCGCGGCCGCGGCGGCACCACCCGGTCACGGTCGTCGACCGTCACCGAAGGTGTCACCGCCGCGGCCGGGACGCTCATGCCGCGTCGGCCTCCGCGCCCGCGAGCTCGGTGACGGCCGCGCCGACCGCCTCGACGAACTCGACGATGCGTGGCCCCCAGCGGGACGGCACGTCCGGCGGCAGCGGGAACACGTTCCCGTCACCGACCGCACGCAGCCCGCCGAGGCCGGGCAGTCCCGCGAACGTGTCCGGATCGGTGCCGGCGAGGAACACGAGGTCCGGGTCGGCGTCGACGAGGAACTCGGCGGACAGCTGCGGGTAGCCGAACGCCTCCCCGTCGGGGTCGGCCGGGTCGGCCACGTTCTCCAGCCCGAACAGGCCGTAGACGGAGCCGATGAACGTGTCGGAGGTGACGGTGAACAGGGTGGTGTCGACCAGGTGGAAGTACGTCGGCGTCTCGGCCAGCTGCGGGACGGCGGCGACCGCGGCGTCGATGCGGTCCTCGAGCGTGCGGATGACGTCCGTCGCCGTGTCGGTGTTGCCCGTCACGGTCCCGAGCACCCCCAGCTGCGCGAGGGCCCCATCGACGTCGACGGCGGCATCGAGGATGAGCACGGGCACGCCGGTCGCCTCGAGCGAGGCGACGAGGTCGCCGGGGTCGTAGGAGACGACGACGAGGTCCGGGTCGTAGGCGACGATGGCCTCGACGTTCGGCGTGAAGCCGCTGAGGTCCGTCGTCGGCGCCTCAGCGGGGAAGTCCGAGTACTCGTCGACGGCGACGACCTGCGGGCCGGCGCCGATCGCGAAGAGGCCCTCGGTGGAGGAGGGGGAGAGGGAGACGATGCGCTCGGGTCGGGACTCGAGCGTCAGCGTCCTGCCGTACACCTCGTAGTCGACGAGCGGGAAGCCGTCGTCCGGTTCGGGTTCGGGCGCCGGGTCGGGCTCGGGTTCGGGCGCCGGCGTCTCGACCGGCGCGGGTTCTGATGATGCGGACTCGGTGGCGGTCTCGTCAGCGCACCCAGCGGTGAGCAGCGAGATCGACGCGATGGTGGCGGCGGCCACGACGAGTCGGCGGCGTGCGTGTCGCATGATGCCTCCGGTTCGTCGGGGACCGGGAGGCACTTCCAGCCGAGCGGGACACACCGGTCCCGTCGTGCCGGTCGAACCGACCCCATGTCCTCGAGGGTCTGTGCGGTTCGCGAGGAGCGCGGTTCGACCGGACTCGCCGCCTCGGACGCCTCTCCTGGCGTCGCGGGCGGACCACCGTTGCGGGTCAGTGCCGGGATCCCACCGGACTTCGACCGTGCACCTGCCTCGCCGACCCTAGCGCAGTGCCACCGGGCGCAGTGCTACCGGGCGCAGTGCTAGCGGGCGCGACGGCACGGCGCACCCCGGCGGCACGGTGCGCCGGCACGGGGTGGGGTCAGTACGAGTAGCCGCCGGCGTCGCTCCCGCCGTCCGCGTCGTCGTCCATGCCGTCGTCCATGCCGCCGTCCGCGCCGGTGTCCGCACCGAGCGCCGTCCCGTCCGCGGCGACGAGGAACCAGACGTCGTTCACCCCCTGGCCGGCGGTGTCGCCCGGGGCCATGTCGCTCGCGAACCGGTACAGCGGCAGGTCCGCGTAGGTGACCTGCGTCGTGCCGTCGTCACGCGTCAGCGTGCCGAGCAGCGCCCCGTCGACCCCCGCACCGGCCGTCGGCGCCCCGTCGGTCGTCAGGGCGGGCCAGGCCTCGAGGCAGGCGCCGGTGCAGGTCGACGTCCCCGGCGTGTCGGCGGTGAACAGGTAGAGCGCCATGCCGTCCGCGTCGACGAGGAACGCACCGGCGTCCCCCTCGGCGAGGGCGACCTGCGCGCCCGTCGCGGCCGTCGTGGTGGTGTCGTCGGTCGTGCCGCCGCACGCGGCGAGCGCCAGCGCGCCGGCGGCGAGCAGGAGGATCCGTCGGGGGGAGGTGCGCATCGGTGCTCCGGGTCCGGGGGCTCGGGTCCTCGGTTCGTCGGGGAGCGGGGGTGTGGACGGGCCCCGCGGTTAGCCTGCGCCGGATGATCGACCCGCGCCTGCTCACCGACGAGCCCGAGACGACCGCGGCGGCGCTCGCCCGTCGCGGCGTCGATGCGGACGCGCTCGTGCGACTGCGCGACCTCGACACCGCCCGGCGCGGCGCCATCGCCGCCCTCGACGCGGCGCGGGCCGAGCAGAAGGCCGCCTCGAAGGCGATCGGGCAGCGTCCTCCCGAGGAGCGTGAGGCCGCGATCGCCGAGGCGGCGGTGCTCAAGGAGCGGGTCGCCACGCTCGAGGCAGCGCGTGACGCGGCGGAGGCCGCCCACCGCGACGCCTTCGCCCGCATCCCCAACCTCCCGCACCCCGACGCGCCGGACGGTGACGAGGGCGACGGCGTCGTCGTGCGCACCGTGGGGGAGCGGCCGGCGCTCGACGGGGAGCCGCACGACCACGTGGCGCTCCTCGAGGGTGCGGACGCGCTCGACCTCGCACGGGGCGCGAAGGTGTCCGGCTCGCGCTTCGCCTACCTCAAGGGCGAGGGCGCGCTGCTCGAGCTCGCCCTGGTGCGCTACGCCGTCGACGTCGCGCAGGCGCACGGCCACGTCCCCGTCGTCCCGCCCGTGCTCGTGCGCGAACCGGCGATGTACGGCACCGGGTTCCTGCCGACCGACGAGCAGCAGCTGTTCGCGACCCGTGACGACGAGCTCTACCTCGTCGGCACGTCGGAGGTACCGCTCGCCGGGATGCACATGGACGAGGTGCTCGACCCCTCCGAGCTCCCGCTGCGCTACGCGGGCATCTCGCCGTGCTTCCGCCGCGAGGCCGGCGCGCACGGGAAGGACACGCGTGGCATCTTCCGCGTGCACCAGTTCGAGAAGGTCGAGCTGTTCAGCCTCGTCGCGCCCGACGACGGTGACGCCGAGCACGAGCGCATCCTCGCGACGCAGCTCGCGATCCTCGAGGGGCTCGGGCTGCACGCCCGCGTCGTCGACATCCCCGTCGGCGACCTCGGGGCGTCCGCGGCGCGCAAGTTCGACGTCGAGGCGTGGATCCCGTCGCAGGGCGCGTACCGCGAGGTCACGTCGTGCTCGGACACGACCGACTACCAGGCGCGTCGGCTGCGCATCCGCATGCGGGTCGACGGCGGCGACAACACGCTCGTGCACACCCTCAACGGGACGGCCCTCGCGGTGCAGCGCACCATCATCGCGCTCGTCGAGCAGCACCAGCGCGCCGACGGCAGCGTCGCCGTGCCCGACGCGCTCGTGCCCCACCTCGGCCGCGAGGTCCTCTTCGCCCGCTGAGCCGCAGCTGCGCAGGTCGTCGCTGGCCTAGCCTCAGCGTCCTCGGAGGGTTGGCAGAGCGGACGATTGCACCGGTCTTGAAAACCGGCGTGCCTTCACGGGCACCGGGGGTTCGAATCCCTCACCCTCCGCCGCGACGCAGGCCGCCGCGACGCAGGCCGCCGCGACGCAGGCCGCGACGGCCGGCGTGTCGCCACGGTCAGCCCGCGCGGAACTCCTCGGGCAGACGGCCGGTCGCGGCCGCCTCGGCGACGATGTCGTACGTCTCGTCCTCGAGGAACACGACCGACGCGGCGCCGACGGTGCCGACGCGGGACGGGGCGAGGACGTTCTCGACGTTCGCCGGGTCGAGCCGCAGCGCGTCGAGCCCCAGGCGGGTCAGCTGCGGCAGGGTCAGGTCCGTCGCCGAGTGGCGGCGCAGGATGCGCAGCGCGTCCATCATGCGGGCGATGGAGCCGTCCGCCTTCAGCTCGGCGTGCGCGGCGGCGAGCAGCTCCGCCTGGCTCTCCGAGCGGGTGAAGTCACCCTCGGCGCGCAGCTTGCGGTTGCGGGCGATCGTCAGCGCCTCGAAGCCGGAGAGCTGCTGCTCACCGGCCTCCTCGATGGCGAACCCGCCGCAGCCGGAGGAGCAGGTGAAGTCCACGTCGTAGGTCAGCCCGCGCGTGCAGCCGCGGGACAGCTCCGGGTCGCCGATGTCGCAGCCGACGAACTCGTTGACCGCGTCGGCGAAGCCCCACATCGAGGTCGCGAAGTAGGCGTCGACCTCGATCTGGAACACGTCCTCGACGGTCGCGACGCAGTTCTCCGGCCCCGACGTCATGCAGGCGTTGATCTTCGTCTCGCCGAGCCCGGTGACGGGCACCCACGAGTCGCGCGGGAAGGAGACGAACGTCGCGCGGTCGCGCTCCTGCGACACGAACAGCAGCTGGAAGCCGTCCGCACGGCCCGTCAGCGGGTCGCCGTCGCGCGGCGGACCCTCGTCGCTGCCGAGCAGGAGGATCGCGAGCGGCCGGTCCGTCGACGGGCCGACGGCGGTGATGCGCTCCATGGCGAACAGTCCGACGAACGGCAGCACGACCATGGCGCCGACGACGAGCATGATGACGGTGCGGCGGGTGCGGTTGGTCACGGGGCGACCTCCAGGGCGAGGAACTCGACCGCGCCGGTGTCGTCGACGGCGAACACGAACGAGTCGAGACGACGGCCGACCTCGGTGTCGGGCGCGTCGGCGTCGACGAGGACGGACTCGACGCGGGCGAGCGCCCAGCCGGGCGTGCCGAGGTAGCCGACCTCGATGAGGTAGGTGGCGTCGGCGACCTGCGTGTCGAGCACCCCCTGCGTCGCCGGGCCGTCCGCGCCGATCGCCGCGGCGAACGCGGTCGCGTCGACGTCGGTCGCGTCGACCGTCGTCGTCACCCCACGGTTGCGTTCCGTCAGCACCATGTCGAGCCAGCCGCGGATCGCGTCGGCGGCCGCCTGGATCGCCGGCTCGTCCGCCTCGACCGGCAGGTCCCCGTCCGCGCCGTCGGGGAACACGAGCGTCCCCGACGTCGACAGGTCGTGGAACACCAGCCCGGCGCGGCCGGTGACGGTGATCGGCTCACCCGGCTGCGCGGGCGGCGCCTCCGGCGCGGCCTCCTCGCCCCCACCGCAGGCGGCGAGGACGGCGGCGGTCGCGACGACGACGGCGGCGCGCCGGACGCGGGCGGGCAGGGAACGGGGGTGGCCCGAGGGGCGTGGACGTGTCATGGGCGTACCGTAACCCAGCGCACCGGCAGGACCGGCGCAGGAGGCGGCCGATGGGACGGGGACGGGGCCGTGGCGGACCCGGGCCGCGGCGTGCGCCACGACCCGCCGACGACGTCCGGGTCTGCGCCGGCTGCGGGCGGTCCTTCACCTGGCGGCCCGCCCTCGCCGACGTGTGGGACGAGGTCCGCTGGTGCTCCGACGCCTGCCGGCGGCGCGGCGTCCGCCCCGTCGACCGCGCGCTCGAGGCGGCCATCGCCGACCTGCTCGCCGACCGTGCCGCCGGTGCGACGATCTGCCCGTCGGAGGCCGCCCGTCGCGTCGACCCGGACCGCTGGGAGCCGCTGATGGAGCCGGCCCGGCGGGCGGCCCGCCGGATGGTCGCCGCCGGGACCCTCGAGATCGTCCAGGGCGGCCGCGTCGTCGACCCGACGGCGGCGAAGGGGCCGATCCGGCTGCGACGCCCCCGTCTGTAGGCTGCCGGCGGGCGACGAGGAGGAGCGGATGGCGCGGGTCGCGATCGACGTGCTGCTCAAGCGTGAGCTCCTCGACCCGCAGGGTCGCGCGATCGAACGGGCCCTGCCCGACCTCGGCTTCGCCGGCGCGCACGACGTCCGCATCGGCAAGCACCTCGAGCTCGACATCGACGCGGAGGGCGACGAGCTCGCCGCCCGGGTCGCCGCCATGTGCGACGGCTTCCTCATCAACCCCGTCGTCGAGACGTACCGCTGGCGCGTCATCACCGACGACGAACGGGCCGACGCGGCCGCCGACGCGCCCACCGCCGTCGACGCCTGACCGGCCGTGTCGACCGCCGACGGGCGCCCGCCGCTCCCGCCGCTCCGCGACGACGGCCTGCCGACGCTGCCGACCGGCGAGCCGGTCCTCGCCCGCTGGTTCGTCCTCACCATGCTCGCGCTCGTCCCCGTCACCCTCGCCGTCTTCGTCGTCGCCTGGCAGGCCGCCGACCGTGACCCGCCGGCCGCGATCGAACGGCGCGCCGTCGGCACGGCGACGGTCACCCACGACCGCGGCGAGGCCGTCTTCCCCACGACCGACACGACCGTCGCCGGTCCCGCGTGCGCGGAGGCGGTGCGGCTCACCGGCGACCCGTCGGCGATCTCCGCCGCCCGCCGTGCCCTCAGCGCCACCTGCCAGCTCGTCGGGGCCGGCGGGCTGCCGCGCGCGGAGGCCGGGCTGGCGGTCTGGCTCGCGTCCGACCCGAGCGTGCGGGTCGGCACGTTCGAGGCGTCCGGCGTCGACGCGTCCGCCCGCCTCGAGGACGGCGGCATCGTGCTCGAGCTCAACGCCCGCTACCTGTTCGAGGACGCGACCCGTGCCGCCCCCGTCGTCGTCGCCCAGCTCGCGCTCATCGGCGACCCCGACTGGCCCGGCGCCGTCGTCAGCGCCCAGGCCGAGGCGGCCGCGCTCGCCGAGCAGCTCGCCGCCTGCGGCCGGCTCAGCCTCCCCGACGGGCTGCCCCGGCCGTGCCGTGACGCGGAGGAGCTCGTCGCGAGCGACACGCTCGTCGCCGACCTGGTCGCCGTCGGCTTCCGCGACGCGGCCCGCGGCTAGCGTCGGCCCGGCCGGCGGACGGCGCCGGCCCGCGAGGAGGACCGCATGGGCGCGCGTGTCGGGGTCGTCACGTTCCCCGGGTCCCTCGACGACGGCGACGCGGCGACGGCGCTGCGCGGCGTCGGCGGGGACGCGGTCGCCCTGTGGCACGAGGACCCCGACCTGCGGGGCGTCGACGCGGTCGTGCTCCCCGGCGGGTTCTCCTACGGCGACGCGCTCCGCTGCGGCGCGGTCGCCCACCTCGCCCCCGTCATGGGGGCCGTCGCCCGCTTCGCCGCCGACGGGGGTCCCGTCCTCGGCATCTGCAACGGGTTCCAGGTGCTGTGCGAGGCGCGGCTGCTGCCCGGCGCGCTGCTGCGCAACGCCCACCTGCGCTTCGTCAGCCGACCGGTCGACGTCGACGTCGTGCGCACCGACACGCCCTTCACCGGCGCGTACCCGGCGGGGCAGCGGCTGCGGCTGCCGGTCAAGCACGGGGAGGGGCGGTACGTCGCCGACGAGGCGACCCTCGACCGGCTCGAGGCCGACGGTCGCGTCGTGTTCCGCTACGCCCCCGGCGACAACCCCAACGGGTCCGCCCGCGACATCGCCGGGGTGTGCAACGCGGCCGGCAACGTCGTCGGGCTGATGCCGCATCCGGAGCATGCGGTCGACGCGGACCTCAGCGAGGGGACCGACGGGCGGCCGATGTTCGCGGGACTGCTCGACCTGCTCGCCGCCCGGGTCTGAGCCGCATCGGCGACCGGGTCGTCCCGGAGGTTCAGCCGTTGTCGGCGAGGAGCCGTTCGAACCCGGCGATCGCCTGCTCGCTGTCGCGGCGGCGCTGACGCCACAGGAACACCCACAGCAGCCCGTGGGCGGTGATGCCGGCGCCGAGCACCAGCGCCGGGGCCCACTCGCCCTGCACCCCGAGCAGGACCGCGGCCACGGCGGCGCACGCGACGAGGATGGCGCGAAGGGTGTTGAGGGCGTCCACGGCGGCTCCGGTCGGGTGCGGTCGAGGCGGTTCGGCGCGGAGGGTACCGACGGACGTGCGGGACGGGTCCTCTAGGCTCGGTCGCTCCACACGTGCGACGGCGCCACGGGCGCGGAGGCGGGGGACGTGACGTCGGACACCGCGACCGTCGCCTTCCCGCCCGACGAGCGGCTCGACGAGGCGCGTGCCCGACCGCTCGCCCACGAGCTCGGCCTCACCGACGACGAGCTCGACCGCATCGCCGCGACCCTCGGGCGCATGCCGAGCGTCTCCGAGCTCGGCATGTACTCCGTGATGTGGTCCGAGCACTGCTCGTACAAGTCGTCGCGCATGCACCTGCGCGGTCTGCCGACGACCGGGCCGCAGGTGCTCGTCGGCCCGGGGGAGAACGCCGGCGTCGTCGACGTCGGTGACGGGCTCGCCGTCACGTTCAAGATCGAGTCGCACAACCACCCCAGTGCCGTCGAGCCCGTCCAGGGCGCGGCGACCGGCGTCGGCGGGATCCTGCGCGACATCCTCACGATGGGCGCGCGGCCGATCGCCGTGATGGACGCGCTGCGCTTCGGCGACCCCGGCGGCTGGACCGCGCTCGACGGGACGACGGTGCCCCCCGACCCGCACCAGCGGCACCTCGTCGACGGTGTCGTGCGCGGGGTGGGGCTGTACGGCAACTGCGTCGGCGTGCCCAACATCGGCGGGGAGACCGTGTTCGACGACGCGTACGCCGGCAACCCGCTGGTCAACGCGCTCGCCGTGGGCGTGCTCCGCCACACCGACCTGCAGCTCGCACGGGCCGAACGTTCCGGCGACGTCGCCGTGCTGCTCGGGTCCGCGACCGGCCGTGACGGCATCGGCGGCGCGTCGGTGCTCGCGAGCGCCACGTTCGAGGACGACGGCGAGGACCGCCGGCCCAACGTGCAGATCGGCGACCCGTTCGCCGAGAAGCTCCTCATCGAGTGCTGCCTCGAGCTCTACCACGCCGGACTCGTGTCCGGCATCCAGGACATGGGGGCCGCCGGCATCGCGTGTGCGACGTCCGAGCTGTCCTCCGCCGCGTCGATGGGGATGCAGGTCGACCTCGACCGGGTGCACCTGCGGGACGCGACG
This sequence comes from uncultured Nitriliruptoraceae bacterium, assembly GCA_913060655.1. GTDB lineage: Bacteria > Actinomycetota > Nitriliruptoria > Nitriliruptorales > Nitriliruptoraceae > CSBr16-57R1. The sequence continues at coordinate 61,944 of CAJXTG010000006.1, forward strand.
ATGGCGTCGTGGGAGATCCTCTGCTCCGAGTCGCAGGAACGGATGCTCGCGCTCGTGCGGCCCGACCGCCTCGACGAGGTCCTCGCCGTCGCCGCCCGCTGGCAGGTCCCCGCCTCCGTCATCGGCGAGGTCGTGGAGGGCTCCACGCTCACGCTGACGCGGCGCGGGGACGTCGTCGCCGCCGCCCCGGCCCGCAGCCTCGCCGACGAGGGGCCGGTGCTCGACCGCCCGTCGGCGCGCCCGGAACGGATGGACGCGCTCGCCGCCGTCGACGCCGACGCCGTCGACCTGCACGCGGAGGCCGCCCGGCTCACCGGCGGGGACGTCACGACGCTGCTCACCCGCGCGCTCGCCGCGCCGATGCTCGCGTCGAAGCGGTGGGTCCACGAGCAGTACGACCACCTCGTCCTCGGCGGCACCGTGCTGCGGCCCGGCGCGGCCGGCGCCGGTGTCGTCCGCCTGCCCGGCACCGACCGGGCCGTCGCCCTGTCCACCGTCGGGAACGGCCGCTGGTGCGAGCTCGACCCGCGGGAGGGCACCCGGCGGGTCGTCGCCGCCGCCCACCGCGACGTCGCCTGCACCGGTGCGCGGCCGCTCGCGACGACGAACTGCCTCAACCTCGGCGACCCGACGCGCCCCGACCAGATGTGGCAGCTCGTCGAGGTCATCGGCGGGCTCGGCGACGCCTGCGACGCGCTCGACGTCCCCGTCACCGGCGGCAACGTCAGCCTCTACAACGCGTCGCGCGGGGTGCCGATCCCGCCGACCCCCGTCGTCGGCATCCTCGGCGTGCTCACCCGGGCGTCCGACGCGGTCGGCCGTGCCGTGCGGGACGACGGCGACGAGCTGTGGCTCATCGGGGCGCCGACGACCCGCGGCCTCGCCGGCTCGCAGCTCGTGCGGCTCCTCGGCCACGCCCCCGGCGGCGTCCTCGCGCCCGTCGACCTCGGCCTCGAGCGGCGACTCGCCGACGTGCTCGTGTCCGCCGTCGCCGACGGGACGCTGCGCTCCGCCGGCTCCGTCGGCCGCGGCGGGCTGCTCGCCGCCCTCGCCCGCGCCTGCGTCGGCGGCGGGCGCGGCGCGGAGGTCACCCTGCCCGACGTCGACGGGCGGCCGGCGACCACCGACGGCCGCACCCTCGCCCAGGCCCTGTGCAGCGAGTCCCCCGGACGGGCGCTCGTCAGCGTCGATGCGGCCGGGGCGCGCACGCTCGTCGCACGCTGCGAGGAGGCCGGGGTCGGGGCGTGGCGGCTCGGCACCGTCGGTGGGGACGCGCTCACCCTCGGTGCCGTCGCGACGCTGCCGCTCGACGTGCTCGACCGTGCGCACCACGACACCCTGCCGGCGACGATGGGCACGACGGAGGAGCGGCGATGAACGACGCGGACGGCACGACGGCGGGCGACACGTCCGGTGACCTCGCCCGGCTCGCCGAGGGGCCCCGCTGCGAGTGCGGCGTGTTCGGCATCTACGCGCCCGGTGAGGACGTCGCCACGCTGACCTACTTCGCGCTGTTCGCGCTGCAGCACCGCGGCCAGGAGTCCGCCGGCATCGCCGTGTCCGACGGTGCGCGCACCGTCGTCCACCGGGAGATGGGGCTCGTCTCGCAGGTGTTCGGCCCGTCCGACCTCGCCGCCCTCGACGGGCACCTCGCCGTCGGCCACTGCCGCTACTCGACGACCGGCTCGTCGTCGTGGGAGAACGCCCAGCCCGTCTACCGCGAGTCGGGGCTCGGCACGCGGCTCGCGCTCGGCCACAACGGCAACCTCGTCAACACCGCCGAGCTCGCCCGCGGTCTCGAGCCGGCCCCCGGCACCGACTCCGCACTGATGGCGCGGCTCATCGGGGAGCGCACCGACGTCAGCCTCGAGGACGCCATCGTCGCCGTCGCCCGCGAACTGCGCGGCGCGTTCAGCGTCGTCGTCACCGACGAACGCCGGCTGTACGCGTTCCGCGACCCGCACGGGCTGCGGCCGCTGCAGATCGGCCGGCTGCCCGGCGGCGGCTGGGTCGTCGCGTCCGAGACCGCGGCGCTCGACATCGTCGGTGCGGTGCTCGTGCGCGACGTCGAGCCGGGCGAGCTCGTCGCGGTCGACGCCGACGGGCTGCGCAGCCGCCGGTACGCCGAGGCGACGCCGACCTTCTGCCTGTTCGAGTGGGTCTACCTCGCCCGTCCCGACCACCGTCAGGACGGGGTCAGCGTGCTGAGCGCCCGCCGCCGCATGGGCGAGCGGCTCGCGGCCGAGGCGCCGACCGAGGCGGACGTCGTCATCCCCGTCCCCGAGGCCGGCCGGGACGCCGCAGCCGGGTACGCGGCCGCGTCCGGCATCCCGTTCGCGGACGGGCTGGTGAAGAACCGCTACGTCGGCCGCACGTTCATCCAGCCGACCCAGTCGCTGCGGCAGCTCGGCATCCGGCTGAAGCTGTCGCCGGTGCGTGAGGTCGTCGAGGGGCAGCGCCTCGTCGTCGTGGACGACTCGATCGTGCGTGGCAACACGTCCCGGCAGCTGGTCGCCATGCTGCGCGCGGCCGGCGCCGCCGAGGTCCACCTGCGCATCACCTCGCCGCCGATCTCCGACCCGTGCTACTACGGCATCGACATGGCGTCGCGCGCCGAGCTGATCGGTGCCGACATGGACGTCGAGCAGATCCGCGCGTTCGTCGGAGCGGACAGCCTCCACTACCTGTCGCTCGACGGGCTCGTCGACGCCGTCCCCGAGCGGGCCGACGAGCTGTGCACGGCCTGCTTCACCGGCCGCTACCCGATCCCCGTGCCGGCGGAGGACGCGCGGCTCGCCCAGGTCGCGTTCGAGCTGGACGCCTAGGCGCGCAGGAACGTCGCGCCTCAGGCGCGCAGGAACGTCGCGCCTCAGGCGCGCACGAACGTCGACACGATCTCGACGTGGTGCGTCATCGGGAACAGGTCGAGCGGCACGGCGCGCTCCAGCCGGAGGCCGGCCGCCGCGAGGTCGCGCGCGTCGCGGGCGAACGCGGCGACGTCGCAGGAGACGAGCACGAGCCGGGCGGGGGCGAGCCGGCCGAGGTCGGTGACGACCCGCTTCCCGAGCCCGGCGCGCGGCGGGTCGGCGACGACGGTCTCCGGCAGGTCGAGGCGCCGGTCGCCGTCCGCG
>CAJXTG010000007.1 GCA_913060655.1 uncultured Nitriliruptoraceae bacterium
CCTCGAACTCAGTCGTCCCGATCCGCCTCGTTGCGCACCCAGCGGGTGATCAGCGCGATCAGCGCGACGAGCACCACCAGGCCCGCGACGGTGATCCAGATGCCGTAGTCCTCGTAGGCCTCGCCGAGGACGAGCCCCGCACCGACCATCAGGGCGAACGACGCGAACGCGCCGACGAGGTCGGCGGCGAGGTAGCGGCGACCGTCCACGTCCGACGCGCCGGCCGCCGCCGCCATGATCGTCGGGGGCAGCGCCGCCAGCCGGCCCATCACCGCGATCAGCGGGCCGCGACGGGTGAGCACCCGCCGACCGAGGTCCAGCTGCTCCGGCGGCAGGATGCGGGTCAGCCACCGGGGCGCCTCCCCCGCGTCGAGCGCCGGGCGGAAGATGCGGCCCACCACGAAGAACGCCCACACGGCGACGATCATCAGCGGCACGTACGCGGCCAGCAGCAGCGGGACGCTCGGCGCCCCCGTCCGTGCGAGCTGCGCGGCCGACAGCAGCAGGAACTCCTTCTGCGGGCGCAGCAGCACGAGCAGCGCCAGCTCGCCGCGGGCGATGAGGAACGGGATCGCCGGGATGACCGCCAGCGGGATCACGTACCGGGCGATGGCGACGCCGACGGCCACACGCCGCACGAGCGGTGGCGGCGCGGCCGGCGACGCGGCGGGGGTCATGCCCTCCGCGCTCATCGGCGCGACCTCCTCGTGCGCGACCCTCGTGGAGGCGGCTGGCACGTCTCGCACGCGTACGCCCACCGTCCGGCGAGGTCCCAGCGGCGCACCGGCGTGCCGCAGCGGCGGCACGCCGCCTGGTGGTAGACGTAGGTCGCCTCCGCGCGGCGGATGCGCGAGCGCGGCTTGCCGAGCTCCTTGGGGTCCATGGTGACGATGCGCCGCTCCTTCACCCCGCGGCGCAGCCACGCCACCAGCGTCGCCCACATCGCGTCCCACGTCGCGCGCTCCACCTCGCGCGCGGGCACCTCCGGGTGCAGGCCGTGGACGAACAGCACCTCGGCGCGGTAGACGTTGCCCACCCCGGCGAGCACCGCCTGGTCCATCAGTGCACGGCCGATGCCGACGCTGCGCCGCTGCAGCGCCGCCCACGCCCGCTCCGGATCGGCGTCGTCACGGATCGGGTCGGGCCCGAGCCGGGCGACGATCGCGTCGACCTGCGGCTCGTCGAGCAGCTCGCACGCGGTCGCCCCGACCAGGTCGATGCCGTGCCCGCCGTCCCGCCCGTTCGCGTGCACGCGGTAGCGGACCGTGTCCCGCGGCGGCGGGGGAGCGGTGCGCGGCTCGAGCCGATGGTGGAACACCTTGCCGAACAGGCCCAGGTGGATGTGCACGCTCCGGCCGTCGTCGTACCGGTGGAACAGGTGCTTGCCGAACGCGTCGGTCGCGACCAGCCGACGCCCGTCCAGCTGCGCCGCGGCCGCCGCGAAACGGCCCTGCGGGGAGGCGACGTGCACCTTGCGGCCGGCGAACCACTCGCCGTGGTCGCGGGCGAGCCGGTGGATGGTGTGACCCTCGGGCACCGGGCCTCCTTGCTGCTGGGCGAGGCCCGCGGCCTCTAGGTTCCCCGCCACGAGGACGGAGGGGGATGCCGATGGAGTCGCTCGCGACACTGTACGGGAACCATCGCGGCAAGGTCTCCCAGCGGTGGGAGAGCTACCTGACCGTCCTCGACCGCACCCTCGGCGAGCGTCGGCACGACCCGGTCCGCCTGCTCGAGATCGGCGTGCAGAACGGCGGATCGCTCGAGGTGTGGGCTTCGTATCTGCCTGAGGCCCGGGTCCTCGTCGGGACCGACATCGACCCGCGCTGCGGCGCGTTGACCTTCACCGACCCGCGGATCAGGCTCGTCGTCGGCGACGTCACCGACCCCGCCGTCCAGCAGCAGGTCGCCGACCATGCCGACCGGTTCGACGTCATCATCGACGACGGCTCGCACCGGTCATCGGACATCATCGACACGTTCGTCGCCCTCTACCCGCTGCTCGAGGACGGCGGCGTCTACGTCATCGAGGACCTCCACTGCTCCTACTACGCCTCCTACGGCGGCGGCCTGTTCACCCAGCGCTCCGCCCTCGGGTTCCTCCGCCGGCTCGTCGACGTCGTCAACCACGACCACTGGGGTCTGGAGCGAACGGCCGGCCAGCACCTGCAGCCCCTCGTCGACCAGCCGCTCCCGCCGTCGTTCATCGACGCGCTGCCGACGATCGCCAGCGTCGCGTTCCACGACTCGATGGGTGTCATCCGTCGGGACCATGGCCCGAGGCCGCGGCTGGGGAACCGCATCGTCGCCGGTGACGTCGCCGCGGTCGACACCGGGCCGCTGACGGAGGCGGGCCGACCCCTCGTCGGCGAGCCGCAGCTCGAGTCGGCCGACAACGTCGACCCGCTCGCCCACGAGACGGAACTGCGGCAGCTCCGGGAGGAGCGGGCACGGCTCGTGCACCGGGAGAAGGAGCTCACGCAGGAGCTCGGAGAGGTGTGGCGCCGGCTCGAGCGGACCCTCGCCAGCCCGTCCTACCGGCTGATGAACGGTCCGCGACGCATCTTCCGGGCGCTGTTCCGACGGGGCGTCAGCGGTAGTTCGTGAACTTCAGCGGCGCCGGATGATCCTTCTCGGTGATCATCGCCTGGATGGCCTGCAGGTCGTCCTTCGACTTCCCGGCGATGCGGACCCGGTCGCCCATGTTCGTCGGCGTGACCTTGCGCTTCGTCGCCTTGACGTCCTTCACGATCGTCTTCGCCAGGTCCGCCGGCATCGTCGTCACCAGCGTCACGTCGATGCGGGAGCGGCCACCGCCGACCTCACGCGCCTCCGCGACGTCGAGCGCCTTCAGCGACACCTTCCGCTTCACGCACTTGTCGCGCAGCACCTCGAGCGCCGCCTTCGCCCGGTCCTCCGAGACCGACTCGAGCTTGATGCCGGCCTCGCCGGCCCACTCGATGACCGTGTCGGTGTCCTTGAAGTCGAAGCGGGTCGCCACCTCACGGGCCGCCTGGTTGATGGCGTTGTCGACCTCCTGCCGGTCGAACCCCGCCTCCACGTCGAAGCTGGACTCCGCCATGCGCACCCTCCTCACCGCCGTCGAACACCGCCGTCGCGGGCCGGCCGTGAAGGTAGCCGTGGGCCGGATGGCGTTTGGAGGGGGCCTCGGGGAGCGCGTACCCTGCGCCCGTCCCGGTGGGATGCCCGAGTGGCCAAAGGGACCTGACTGTAAATCAGGCGGCTCAGCCTTCGCAGGTTCGAATCCTGCTCCCACCACGCACGGACATGCACGCGAACCGAACCGACGGCCGGCACGGTCGCGGCGGCCACGACGGCGTCGCTACCCTCCGCGCCACAACGCCCTGGTAGCTCAGTCGGCAGAGCACATCCATGGTAAGGATGGGGTCCGGAGTTCGATTCTCCGCCAGGGCTCAGAGGACAGCACGATGGGATCCGAGCGGCTCCTGACGATGGAGTTCGGGCGCGTCCACCCCCTCTACGTCGCGAAGGCCGAGCGCAAGGGTCGAACCCGCGACGAGGTCGACACCATCATCCGTTGGATGACCGGCTACGCGCAGGCGGACCTCGAGGACCTGATCGACGCCGACGTGGACCTCGCGACCTTCTTCGCGGCTGCGCCCGCCCTGAACCCGGCACGCGAGCACATCACCGGCAAGGTCTGCGGGGTGCAGGTCGAGACCATCGAGGACCCCACGGTCCGCGAGATCCGCCGCCTCGACAAGCTGGTCGACGAGCTCGCCAAGGGCCGGCCGATGGACCGCATCCTCCGCACGGTGCCCGCATGAGCACGCACGACCTCGCGGTCCGCGCCGAGGGGCTCGTCAAGCGGTACGGCGACGTGACCGCCCTCGACCGGCTCGACCTCGCGGTGCCGGTCGGCGGGATCCTCGGCCTCCTCGGCCCCAACGGGGCCGGCAAGACGACCGCGGTGCGCATCCTCACGACCCTGCTGGTCCCCGACGAGGGCCGTGCCGTCGTCGCCGGCCACGACGTCGTCGACGACCCGGAGGCGGTCCGCGCCCGCATCGGACTCTCCGGGCAGTACGCGGCCGTCGACCAGGACCTCACCGGCCGTGAGAACCTCGTCATGGTCGGACGGCTGTGCCGGCTCGGGCTGCGGGGTGCGCGCCGCCGCGCCGACGAGCTCCTCGACCGCTTCGACCTCGTCGACGCCGCCGACCGGCCGGTGAAGGGCTACTCCGGCGGGATGCGCCGCCGCCTCGACCTCGCCGGCGCGCTCGTCGCCACCCCGCCGGTGCTGTTCCTCGACGAGCCGACGACCGGCCTCGACCCGCGCAGCCGGCTCGGCATGTGGGACGTCATCCGCGAGCTGACCGCCGGCGGGACGACGCTGCTGCTCACCACCCAGTACCTCGAGGAGGCCGACCAGCTCGCCCGCGACGTCCTCGTCATCGACCACGGCCGGGCCATCGCCCGCGGCACCCCCGACGAGCTGAAGGCGATGGTCGGCGGCGAACGCGTCGAGGTCGTCGTCCCCGACCGGACGCGCATCGGCGACGCCGCCGCCGTCCTCGCCCGCTTCGCCACCGACGAGGTCCGCACCGACGCGCAGACCGGCCTCGTCAGCGCGACCGTCACCGGAGGTGCTGCGACCCTCGGCGACGTCATCGCCGCGCTCGCCACGGCCGCCGTCACCGTCGGGGAGGTCGGCCTGCGCCGCGCCACCCTCGACGAGGTGTTCCTCACGCTCACCGGCGAACCGGCGGGCGACGGTGACACGGCCACCGAAACCGCCACCGACGCCGCCGGGCAGGAGGTCGGCGCATGAGCCGGCTCGGCTGGGCGCTGCACGACGGGCACGTCATCGCCCTGCGCAACATCATCCTCATCCGGCGCGTCCCCGAGGTGCTCGTCGGCGTGCTCATCTCGCCGATCATGTTCGTCCTGCTGTTCGCCTACGTGTTCGGCGGCTCGATCGACACCGGCGGCGTCAGCTACCGCGAGTTCCTCATCGGCGGCATCTTCGCCCAGACCGTCGTGTTCGGGGCGACGTTCACCGGCGCCGGCCTCGCCCAGGACGTCCAGAAGGGCATCATCGACCGGTTCCGGTCGCTGCCGATGGCCCGCTCCGCCGTCCTCGTCGGCCGCACCGCCTCCGACGTGATCTACAACGTGCTCACCATCGCGATCATGTCGCTGTCCGGCCTGCTCGTCGGCTGGCGGATCCGCTCGTCGATGCTCGAGGCGCTCGGCGGGTTCCTGCTCCTCCTCGTGTTCGCCTACGCGTTCTCGTGGGTGATGGCGTACGTCGGGCTGCTCGTCCCCAAACCCGAGGTCGTCAACAACGCGTCGTTCATCGTCATCTTCCCCGCGACGTTCATCGCCAACACGTTCGTCCCGTCGGAGAACCTGCCCGGCCTGCTGCGCACCTTCGCCGAGTGGAACCCGGTGTCGTCGGTCACCCAGGCCGCCCGCGTCGCGTTCGGCAACACGTCCCCGCTCGTCCCCACCCCCGACGTGTGGGCGCTGCAGCATCCGGTCGCCTACACGCTCATCTGGGTGGGCGTGCTGCTCACCATCTTCGTGCCGCTGTCGGTGCGGCAGTTCCAGCGGGCCGCCCTGCGCTGAGGTCCCGGTGGCGCGACGACGGCACCGGGGCGGACGGCGGCGGAGGTCCTCCACAGGCCCGCATCGAGCCGTTGACCACGTCTGGCCGTCGCGGTATCTTCGACTTCCGGCGCTGAAGGCAGAACTTCAGACGAGGGCCAGACCGGGTTCCAGAAGGGGCTCCGGGCAGGACGCGAGGCAGGACGCTGCCATGAACGGATCCGAGGCGGCGGCGGAGATCGGCGGACTCCTCCGGCAGGCGCGGCTCGCCCGTGGGCTGAGCGTGCAGGAGGCCGCGGACCTCGCCGAGGTGTCGCCGAGCCGCATCTCCCAGGTGGAGCGGGCCGAGACCGCAGGGACGCTGCAGCTCGACACGCTCGACCGGTTCGCGACCGCGCTCGGCTACCGCGTCGCCTATGAGCTCGTCCCCTCGGAGTCCCCCGAGCAGGACCACCATCTGCCCGTCCTCGCGGCGGAGGCGGTCGGCGGCCCCTACCGGCCCGGTCCGCGGCGGGCGCGGGAGCAGGGCTCAGGGTTCGAGGATCTCATCGCCCGAGGGCTCGCCGTCCCCGCGACGCGCAGCCTGCGTGACCTGCCGCCCCCGATGCCGCTCAGCCCCGAGGCCATCGAACGGCTCGGCGGGCGCACGGTCAGCGAGCTCCTCATCGAGGAGCGGGAGTCGGACACGCGGTGACGGCCGTCACGCTCGAGCATCCGCCGGCCGACGCCACCACACGTGTCGGCCCGCGGGAGGACTGGTACCTCGAGAGCACCGCACTCGTGAAACGCATCCTCGACGAGCCCGGCTCGGCGGCGCTGACACGCTGGCTCGATCGGCTGCTCGAGACCGGGGGCAGCTTCTTCACGAGCGACCTCGGGCGCACCGAGGCGTACCGCGCCGTCGCCCGGAACGACCCTCACGCGATCCCGGGGGCACGGGTGATCCTCGACAGCCTCCTGCGGGTCCGCGTGGGCGAGCAGACGTACGTCCTCGCGATGGAGCTCGAGCCGGCCGTGCTGCGGACGCTCGACGCGCTCCACCTCGCGGTCGTGCTCGGCCTCGACGGCCGCTGCGCCGGCATCGTCACCTACGACCGCCGCATCGTCGAGGCGGCGGGCATGCTCGGCATCCGGACCGTCTCACCCTGAAGGTGGGCTGGGCGCCGGGCCGGCGCCCCGAGCGGCGCGGTAGCCTCCACCGGCACCCGGCGGCGTAGCTCAGTGGCAGAGCAAGCGACTCATAATCGCTGTGTCGGTGGTTCGAACCCACCCGCCGCTACCACCCCGGTCGGCCGCCGCGCCGGCCCGCAGGGAGCGAGGAGGGGCCGATGGCGCTGAACCAGTCCAAGGTCGGGACGGCCTACCCGGCCTACCGCTACGAGGTGTCGCGCGAGAAGATCCGCGAGTACGCGCTCGCGCTCGGCGAGACCGACCCGCGCTACCAGTCCGACGGGGACGACTGCGTCGCCCCGCCGACGTTCGCCGCCGCGTTCACCCTCACCAAGGGGCTGATGGCGCTGCTCGGCGACCCCGACCTCGGCGCCCACCCCGCGCTCGTCCACGGCTCGCAGACGTTCCGCTGGGGCGAGCGGCCGCTGCGGCCCGGCGACGTCCTCGACTGCACCCCCCGCATCGACGCGATCACCGTCCGCGGGCGCAACGAGTTCCTCACCTCCGTCGTCGAGTGCCGCTTCGCCGACTCCGGCGAGCTCGCCGTCGAGGGCGAGGCCGTCATCGTGTTCCTCGGCTCCGCCCCGCAGGACGACGCCGACGGCGCGCAGGACGCGGCACAGGAGGGGGCGGCATGAGCCTCACGTTCACCGTCGGCGCCGAGCTCGACCCGATCAGCCAGCCGTCCAGCCTCGTCACGTCCGTGATGTACGCGGGCGCGTCCACCGACTACAACCCGCTCCACTACGACCCCGACTTCGCCGGCCAGGTGTCACCGACCGGCGCGCCGATCGCCCACGGGATGTACTCGATGGGCCTCGTGTCGCGGATGCTGACCGCCGCCGCCGGCGGCCCCGAACGGGTCGCCGACCTGCAGGTCCGCTTCTCCAAGCCGTGGCCGCTCGGCACGACCGCCACGTTCACCGGGACGGTCACCGAGGTCACCGGCGGCCTCGCCACCGTCGAGGTCACCGGCACCGCCGAGGACGGGCAGACGATCCTGTCGGGCGTGGGGCACGTCCGCGTCTGAGCGGCCGTCCGACCCCCTCCGGGGGCCGGTTGTCGGGCCGTGCGGCGGGCGGTACGCTGCGCTCGCTGCCTCCCTGTGGGGCAGCGTTCCCGTGTCGGGGGCGACCGCGCACGCGGCCCCGACGGCGGAGGTCCCCGAACCCCGGACGCGTCCGGCGCCGGGTGGACGGACCTCCGGGACCGACGGGAGTAGCTCAATCTGGTAGAGCACCGGTCTCCAAAACCGGCGGTTGGGGGTTCAAGTCCCTCCTCCCGTGCGAGACGCAGGCACCGGACGAGCCGTGGACCGTGCCCGCCGCCGGCGGGTGCACGCAGGGACCGAGGACCGAGGAGGACGTGGTGAGCGAGGCCGACCGCCCGCGCGAACGCACCCCTCTGCCCGAGTTCCTCCGCGAGGTCCGGGCCGAGCTGCGCCGCGTCAACTGGCCCAACCGCCAGCAGATCGTGTCCTACACGGTCGTCGTCCTCGTCATCACCTTCGTCCTGACGACCTTCGTCTGGGGCGCCGACGAGGGCATCCGCCGCATCGTGCTCAACACCCTGGGGTGAACGCCGTGACCGACGAGACCACCACCGAGACGTCCGACGTCGACGAGCTGCTCGCGCTCGCCGGCGCCGGCGACGCCGCACCGGCCGACGACGCCCCGGCGGAACCCGCCGCCGAGGAGCCCGCCGACGCGCCCGCCGCCGACGCGGCCGATGCCGCGGACGCGTCCGCCGCGGACCCCGAGCCCGCCCCGGCCCCTGACCCCGCCCCGGCCGCGCCGGCCGCCGGCCCGCGCCCGCGGCCCCGCAGCCTCGACGACGTGCGCGACCAGAAGGACCTCGCCCGCCTGCGCGGCGACTGGTACGTCGTGCACACCTACGCCGGCTACGAGCAGCGGGTCAAGGAGAACCTCCGCACCCGCATCGACTCGTTCGAGGCGCACGACCGCATCCACGAGATCGTCATCCCCACCGAGGAGGTCACCGAGTACAAGAAGGGGAAGAAGACGGTCTCGCAGAAGAAGTTCCTCCCCGGCTACGTGCTCGTCCGCATGGACATGGACGACGAGGTGTGGTCGATCGTGCGCCACACGCCCGCCGTCACCGGCTTCGTCGGCTCGCCCGGCTCCCGGCCCGTCCCGCTCGTCACCAAGGAGGTCGCGGGCCTGCTCCACCTCCCCGCCGAGTACGTCGAGGAGACCGTCGTCGAGGAGCAGCGCGCCGCCGCCGTCGAGAAGGCCGTGCAGGAGATCGACCTCGAGATCGGCGAGACCGTCCGCGTCACCGGCGGCCCGTTCGCCGACTTCACCGGCACCATCGCCGAGATCAACCTCGACCAGGCCAAGCTCAAGGTCCTCGTCAGCGTGTTCGGCCGCGAGACCCCGCTGGAGCTCGCGTTCGACACCGTCGCGAAGCTCTGACCGCACCCACCCTCACGAACCTCACGAACCCAGGCTTCACGGCCCAGGCGTCACGAACCCCCAGGAGGACCGTCATGGCGAAGAACGCCGTCGGCTTCATCAAGCTCCAGATCCCCGCCGGGCAGGCCAACCCCGCCCCGCCGGTCGGTCCTGCGCTCGGCCAGCACTCCGTCAACATCATGGAGTTCTGCAAGGCGTTCAACGACGCGACGGCGCAGATGACCGGCGACATCGTCCCCGTCGAGATCACCGTCTACGAGGACCGCTCGTTCACCTTCATCATGAAGACGCCGCCGGCCGCCCAGCTGCTGCTGCGCGCCGCCGGGATCGAGAAGGGCGCCCCGACGCCGCACACCGTCAAGGTCGGCAAGGTCACCAAGGACCAGGTGCGCGAGATCGCCGAGAAGAAGATGCCCGACCTGAACGCCAACGACGTCGACGCCGCGATGCTCATCATCGAGGGCACCGCCCGCTCCATGGGCATCACCGTCGACGGCTGAGCCCCAGCATCCGCACCACCCCGCACGTTCCGCCCCGCACGTTCCGCACCACCCCGCACGTTCCACCGACGACCGTGGGAGACGCGGCCCCGAGCCCGTCGCCAGCACCACGAGGAGCATGAGCATGCCGAAGCGTTCCCGCCGCTACCGGGCGGCCCTCGACCGCATCGAGGCCGACACCCTCTACCCGGCCCCCGCCGCCATCGAACTCCTCAAGGAGATCGGCGGCGCCGCCTACGACCCGACCGTCGACACCGTCATCCGCCTCGGCGTCGACACCCGCCAGGCCGACCAGATGGTCCGTGGCGCCGTGTCGCTGCCGCACGGCATCGGCCGCACCGTCAAGGTCGCCGTCGTCACCGGCGGCGAGAAGGCCGCCCAGGCGCGTGACGCCGGCGCGGACCTCGTCGGCGGCGAGGAGCTCGTCGAGGAGCTCGGCGCCGGCAAGCACCTCGACGGCCTCGGTGCCGTCATCGCCACCCCCGACATGATGGGCAAGCTCGGCCGCTACGGGAAGGTCCTCGGCCCCCGCAACCTCATGCCGAACCCGAAGTCCGGCACCGTCACCATGGACGTCGCCAAGGCCGTCAGCGAGATCAAGGCCGGCCGCGTCGAGTTCCGGGCCGACCGCAACGGCAACGTCCACGCCGTCATCGGCAAGCTGTCGTTCACCGCCGAGCAGCTGCTCGACAACTACGCGGCGCTGCTCGACGAGCTCGTCCGGCTCCGCCCGTCGTCCGCGAAGGGCCGCTACCTGCGCTCCGCGGGCGTCTCGACGTCCACGAGCCCCGGCGTGCCGATCGACACCTCCGCGCCCGTGCGGGCCACCGCCGAGGCCTGATAGCCTCCGCGCCCGCAGCACCGCACCACCGCACCATCCCCACCGAAGACCGCCGGACGCCCGCACGCGGGCCGAAGGCTCCGACAGCCGCCGCCACCGGGCGCCGGCACCCCGGAGCGTCCTGCGCAGGCGGGCAGCCGGCACCCCGTGCCGTCGAGCCTCCTGCGCGCGCCCCCGGGACCCGCGCGGGACCCCCTCAGGGGCGTCCCCGAGCAGGAGGAGGCACGACGTGGCCCGTGAGGACAAGGTCGCCGAGGTCGCCGAGGTCCGCGACCGCATCGGCGCGAGCGCCGCGACGCTCCTGACCCACTACCGCGGGCTCAGCGTCAAGGAGCTCGCCGAGCTGCGGCGCGAGCTCAACCAGGCCAACGCCGAGCTGCGCGTCGTCAAGAACACGCTCGCGAAGCGCGCCGCCGCCGACGCCGGCGTCGAAGGGCTCGACGACCTGTTCGAGGGCCCCACCAGCCTCGTGTTCTGCGCCGAGGACCCCGTCGGCCCCGCCAAGGCGCTGAAGAAGTTCGCGAAGGACCACCCGGACCTCGTCATCCGCGGCGGCTACCTCGACGGCAGCGTCATGGACGCCGAGGAGACCACCCGCCTCGCCGACCTCGCCTCCCGCGAGGAGCTGCTCGCCAAGCTCGCCGGCCTCATGCAGGGCGCGCTGTCCGGCTTCGCCCGCCTGCTCCAGGCGCCGCTGTCCCAGCAGGCCCGCCTCATGCAGGCCCTCATCGACGACCGGGCCGCGAAGGGCGAGACCGCCGACGCGCCGGCCGCCGAGGCCGCCCCGGCCGCCGACGCGCCGGCCGCCGAGGAGCCCGCCGCCGAGGAGCCCGCTGCGGAGGAGGCCCCGGCCGCCGAGGAGCCCGCCGAGGAGCCCGCTGCGGCCGTCGAGGATGCCCCTGCGGACGAGGCGGCGGCCGAGGACGAGCCGGCCGAGGACGCCTGAGCGGCCCCGCACCACCCGACCTGCACCACCCGACCTGCACGAATCCAGCCTGCACGACCAGACCTGCACGACCCAGGAGGAAGCACGATGGCGAAGCTGAGCACCGACGACCTCATCGAGCAGTTCAAGGAGCTCACGCTCCTCGAGCTGTCCGAGCTCGTCAAGAAGTTCGAGGAGACCTTCGAGGTCACCGCGGCGGCCCCCGTGGCCGTGGCGGCCGCCGGCGCGGCCGGTGGCGGCGACGCCGGTGGTGACGCGGCGGAGGAGAAGAGCTCCTTCGACGTCGTCCTCACCAGCGGCGGCGAGAAGAAGATCCAGGTCATCAAGGAGGTGCGCGCGCTGACGAACCTGGGCCTGAAGGAGGCCAAGGACCTCGTCGAGGGGGCGCCGAAGCCGATCCTCCAGGGCGTGGACAAGGACGCGGCCGAGGCGGCCAAGGCCCAGCTCGAGGAGGCCGGCGCCACCGTCGAGCTGGCCTGAGTCCGGCACGGCCCGCACGTGCGGTCACGGACCGTCCCGGGGCAGCCCCGGGGCGGTCCGGATGCCGCATTTGACGGGTCCGACGGGCCGTGGATAGCATCCCTCACCGCGTGTGCTCGCCGACCCCTGCCCGCAGGGTCGGACGCCTTCCGTCAGAGGTCCTGCCATCCCGTCGTCCCGCCCGCCGCACCTCGCCGGAACGCCGGCGCACCGCGCTCCTGCACGCCTGCCCCTGACGCCCCGTTGCCGGGTCCGTCCCGGGCTCCCGCCGCCCGGACCCCCATGGGCTGCGGTCCCGGGTCCCGGCTGACCGGCCGTCGCCCGTCGGACCGCCGCGTCCCCACCGGGGTCGCGCGTCCAC
Organism: uncultured Nitriliruptoraceae bacterium; assembly: GCA_913060655.1. GTDB lineage: Bacteria > Actinomycetota > Nitriliruptoria > Nitriliruptorales > Nitriliruptoraceae > CSBr16-57R1. The sequence continues at coordinate 12,323 of CAJXTG010000007.1, forward strand.
CGCACCGCCCGCACCGCCACGCCGCACCGCCCGCGCCGCACCATCCGCGCGCCGCTCCACCCAGGACCGCCCGTCCCGCGGGCGTCCGCCGCCGAGGGAGGGTCCACGTTGACGTCCAACGCCGCGAAGCGACTGAGCTTCTCCAAGATCCGCGAGGCGCTCCCCATCGAGGAGCTCGACCTCGTCGCGATCCAGCGCGAGTCGTTCGACTGGCTCTTCGAGACCGGGCTCGGTGAGGTCTTCGACGAGATCTCGCCGATCGAGGACACCCAGGGCCGGATGGAGCTGTCGTTCATCGACCACCGGTTCGAGGACTCCAAGCACACCGCCGAGGAGTGCAAGGAGAAGGACTACACCTACTCGAAGCCGCTGTTCGTCACCGCCGAGTTCCTCAACAAGGACGACGGCACCATCAAGTCGCAGACGGTGTTCATGGGCGACTTCCCGGTCATGACCGACCGCGGCACGTTCATCGTCAACGGCACCGAGCGGGTCGTCGTCTCCCAGCTGGTCCGCTCGCCCGGCGTGTACTTCGACCGTTCCGTCGACAAGACGACCGGCCGTGACCTGTACGCCTGCAAGGTCATCCCGGCCCGCGGCGCGTGGCTCGAGTTCGAGGTCGACAAGCGCGACCTCGTCGCCGTCCGCGTCGACCGCAAGCGCAAGCAGCCGATCAGCGTCTTCTACCGCGCGCTGAAGGCGTTCGTCTACGACGAGGCCGAGGGCCGCTACGTCCTCGCCCCCGACGACGTGCTGCGCACCGAGGTCGACGACCAGGAGATCCTCGACTTCTTCGGTGGCGCCGAGTCGATCGCGCTCACCCTCGAGAAGGACAACACCGGCCGCACGCCGGCGCAGGCGCTCGAGGACATCTACCGCAAGCTGCGTCCGGGCGAGCCGCCGAACATCGAGCAGTCCGGGCAGCTGCTGCTCGGCATGTTCTTCGCGTCGAAGAAGTACGACCTCGCGCGCGTCGGCCGCTACAAGATCTCCGGCCTCGACGACGACGGCTCCGGGGTGCGCAAGCACGGCAAGCTCACCGACGAGTTCTCCCAGCTCGGCACGACGTTCGCCGGGATGGGGCTGAGCGAGCAGCCGCGCCGCAGCCACGTGCTCACCGTCGAGGACTGCCTCGCCACGATGAGCTACCTCGTCAAGCTCCACAAGGGCGAGGAGGGCTACGACGTCGACGACATCGACCACTTCGGCAACCGTCGCCTGCGCTCCGTCGGCGAGCTCATCCAGAACCAGGTCCGCATCGGTCTGAGCCGCATGGAGCGGGTCGTGCGCGAGCGCATGACCACCCAGGACCTCGAGGCGATCACGCCGCAGACGCTGATCAACATCCGGCCGGTCGTGTCCTCCATCCGCGAGTTCTTCGGCACGTCGCAGCTGTCGCAGTTCATGGACCAGACCAACCCGCTCGCGGGCATCACCCACAAGCGGCGTCTCTCCGCCCTCGGCCCCGGCGGGCTGTCGCGCGAGCGGGCCGGCTTCGAGGTCCGCGACGTCCACCCGTCCCACTACGGCCGCATGTGCCCGATCGAGACGCCGGAGGGTCCGAACATCGGCCTGATCGGCTCGCTCGCGTCGTACGCGCGCATCAACGAGTACGGGTTCGTCGAGACCCCCTACCGCAAGGTCGTCAAGGGCAAGGTCACCGACCAGATCGACTACCTGACCGCCGACGAGGAGGACCGGTACGTCGTCGCCCAGGCGAACGCGCCGGTCGACGAGAAGTCGGGCCGGTTCCTCAACGACCTGGTGCTCGTGCGCGCCAAGGGCGGCGAGGTCCGCGAGATCGCGCCGGACTCCGTCGACTACATGGACGTGTCGCCGCGGCAGATCGTGTCGCTGTCGGCCGCGCTCATCCCGTTCCTCGAGCACGACGACGCGAACCGCGCCCTGATGGGCGCGAACATGCAGCGCCAGGCCGTGCCGCTGCTGCGCGCCGAGTCGCCCTACGTCGGCACCGGCATCGAGGCGAAGACCGCCCAGGACGCCGGTGACGTCGTCCGTGCGACCGAGGCCGGCGTCGTCGTCGAGGTCGCCGCCGACCGGGTCGTCGTGCGCACCGACTCGGACCGCATCGACCGCTACCCGCTGACGAAGTTCGAGCGCTCCAACCAGGGCTCGTGCATCAACCAGCGTCCCGTCGTCACCGAGGGCGTGCGGGTCGAGGCCGGCGGCGTGCTCGCCGACGGGCCGTCGACGCAGCAGGGCGAGCTCGCGCTCGGCCGCAACCTGCTCGTCGCCTTCATGTCCTGGGAGGGCTACAACTTCGAGGACGCGATCATCCTGTCCGAGCGGCTCGTCCGCGACGACGTCCTCACGTCGATCCACATCGAGAAGCTCGAGGTCGACGCGCGCGAGACGAAGCTCGGCCCCGAGGAGATCACCCCCGACATCCCCAACGTGTCGGAGGGCATGCTCGCCGACCTCGACGAGGAGGGGATCGTCCGCATCGGTGCGGAGGTCGCCCCCGGCGACATCCTCGTCGGCAAGGTCACCCCGAAGGGGGAGACCGAGCTGACCCCGGAGGAGCGGCTGCTCCGGGCGATCTTCGGGGAGAAGGCGCGCGAGGTGCGCGACACGTCCCTGAAGGTCCCCCACGGCGACCGCGGCATCGTCATCGGCCGGCAGCGGTTCAGCCGCGCCGACGGCGACGAGCTGCCCCCGGGCGTCAACGACATGGTCCGCATCTACATCGCGACGAAGCGCAAGATCTCGGAGGGCGACAAGCTCGCCGGCCGCCACGGCAACAAGGGCGTCATCTCCAAGATCCTGCCGGTCGAGGACATGCCGTTCCTCGCCGACGGCACCCCCGTCGACATCGTCCTCAACCCGCTGGGCGTCCCGTCCCGCATGAACGTCGGCCAGGTGCTCGAGACGCACCTCGGCTGGGCCGCCGCGAACGGCTGGGCGTTCGAGACGACGCCCGACTGGTTCAAGGAGGTCGGCTGGGGCAAGGACGAGCAGAAGGTCGAGGGGCCCGTGCGCCTCGCCACCCCCGTGTTCGACGGGGCGCGCGAGCGTGAGCTCACCGACCTGCTCGCGAACTCCGCGACGACGTCCGACGGCGTGCGCCTCGTCGGCACCGACGGCAAGGCCAGCGTCATCGACGGTCGCTCCGGCGCCGTCATCGACGCCGACGTGACCGTGGGCTACATGTACGTGCTCAAGCTCCACCACCTGGTCGACGACAAGATCCACGCGCGCTCGACCGGCCCCTACTCGATGATCACGCAGCAGCCGCTGGGCGGGAAGGCCCAGTTCGGTGGCCAGCGGTTCGGCGAGATGGAGGTGTGGGCGCTGGAGGCGTACGGCGCCGCCTACGCGCTCCAGGAGCTGCTCACCATCAAGTCCGACGACACGATCGGCCGCGTGAAGGTCTACGAGGCGATCGTGAAGGGCGACAACGTCCCCGAGCCGGGCATCCCCGAGTCCTTCAAGGTGCTCGTCAAGGAGATGCAGGCGCTCGCGCTGAACGTCGAGGTCCTCTCCGGCACCGGTGAGGCCATCGAGCTGCGCGAGAGCGAGGACGAGGCGTTCCGGGCCGCCGAGGCGCTCGGCATCAACCTGTCCCGCCCGGAGCGGCCGTCGTTCGACGCCATCTGACCCGCGCCACCGCCGCACCACCCGCACCGCCGCACCAGCGCACCACCCGCACCGCCGCCGCACCACGACACGCCGTCAGGCCTGAGGAGGTCGTCCCGATGCTGGACGTCAACCACTTCGACAGCATGCGCATCACCCTCGCGGAGGCGCACCAGATCCGCATGTGGTCCAACGGTGAGGTGAAGAAGCCGGAGACGATCAACTACCGCACGCTCAAGCCGGAGAAGGACGGCCTGTTCTGCGAGAAGATCTTCGGCCCGACGCGCGACTGGGAGTGCTACTGCGGCAAGTACAAGCGGGTCCGCTTCCGCGGCATCATCTGCGAGCGCTGCGGCGTCGAGGTCACCCGCGCGAAGGTCCGGCGCGAGCGCATGGGCCACATCGAGCTCGCCGCCCCCGTCACCCACATCTGGTACCTCAAGGGCGTGCCGTCGCGGCTCGGCTACCTGCTCGACATGAGCCCGAAGGACCTCGAGAAGGTCATCTACTTCGCCTCCTACGTCATCACCGAGGTCAACGAGGACGCCCGGCACGAGGCGCTGCCCGAGCTCCAGGCCGAGATGGCCGAGGAGAAGCGGCAGATCGAGGAGGACGCGGAGCAGGACCGGCAGGAGCTGCTCGCCCAGCTCGAGGCGATCCTCGCCGAGCTCGAGGCGGAGGGCGCGAAGCCCGACGTCGTCAAGCGCGAGCGCAAGGAGATCGAGAAGCAGCTGAAGGCGACGAACCAGCGCGCCCAGCAGGAGCTCGAGCACCTCGACAAGGTCCTCGACACGTTCCGTCGCCTCGCACCGCGCCAGCTCGTCCAGGACGAGCTCGTCTACCGCGACATGAAGGCCCGCTACGGCGACCACTTCCGCGGCGGCATGGGCGCGGAGGCCGTCCGCGAGCTGCTCGAGCTCATCGACCTCGAGGCCGAGTCCGTCGAGCTGCGCGAGATCATCGCGACGGCGAAGGGGCAGAAGAAGCAGCGCGCCACGAAGCGGCTCAAGGTCGTCGAGGCGCTGCGCACCACCGCCAACAACCCCGCCGCGATGGTCCTCGAGGCCGTCCCGGTCATCCCGCCGGACCTGCGGCCGATGGTCCAGCTCGACGGTGGCCGCTTCGCCACCAGCGACCTCAACGACCTCTACCGCCGCGTCATCAACCGCAACAACCGGCTGAAGCGGCTGATGGACCTCGGTGCGCCCGAGATCATCGTCAACAACGAGAAGCGGATGCTGCAGGAGGCCGTCGACGCGCTGTTCGACAACGGCCGCCGCGGCCGGCCGGTCACCGGCCCGGGCAACCGTCCGCTCAAGTCGCTGTCCGACATGCTCAAGGGCAAGCAGGGCCGGTTCCGCCAGAACCTGCTCGGCAAGCGCGTCGACTACTCCGGCCGCTCCGTCATCGTCGCCGGCCCGCAGCTGCGCATGCACCAGTGCGGCCTGCCCAAGCAGATGGCGCTCGAGCTGTTCAAGCCGTTCGTCATGAAGCGGCTGACCGACATGAACTACGCGCAGAACATCAAGAGCGCGAAGCGGATGGTCGAGCGGCAGCGCCCGCAGGTCTGGGACGTCCTCGAGGAGGTCATCGAGGACCACCCGGTGCTGCTCAACCGTGCGCCGACGCTGCACCGCCTCGGCATCCAGGCGTTCATGCCGACCCTCGTCGAGGGCAAGGCGATCCAGCTGCACCCGCTCGTCTGCACCGCCTTCAACGCCGACTTCGACGGCGACCAGATGGCCGTGCACCTGCCGCTGTCCGCCGAGGCGCAGGCCGAGGCGCGCCTGCTCATGCTCGGCAAGTACAACATCCTCTCGCCCGCGACCGGCCGGCCGATCGCCTCGCCGACGCAGGACATGGTGCTCGGCATCTACTGGCTGACCTACTCGTCGGCCGACCTCGCCCAGGACCGTGACCTGACGGGCCTGCCGATCCACAGCTCCCTCGGCGAGATCGAGCGGGCCGTCGACGCCGGCGCGCTGCGCCTGCAGGACCCGATCGTGCTCGGGCTCACCGGCAAGCAGCTCGCCCCCGAGGACCGTCCGGCCCGCTACGAGGGCGACGCGGACACGTGGGAGCAGGCGCGGGCCGCCGGTGCGCGCGTGCGCATCGTCACCACCGCCGGCCGGGCGATCTTCAACTCGGTGCTGCCCGACGACTACGAGTACGTCAACCGTGAGGTCGACAAGAAGACCGCCGGGGACATCGTCAACCGGGTCGCCGACCAGTTCAGCTCCGACGAGGTCGTCGACGTGCTCGACGCGATGAAGGACCTCGGCTACCGCTACGCGACCCGCGCGGGCATCACCGTCGCCTTCAGCGACGTCGACACCCCGGCGATGAAGGCGGACGCGCTCGCCGCGGCCGACGACAAGGCGTCGCGCATCGAGAAGCAGTTCGAGCGCGGCATCATCACCGACTCGGAGCGGCGCCAGGAGCTCATCGAGATCTGGACGGAGGCGACCAGCGAGGTCGCCGGCGCGATGGAGGACAACTTCTCCGTCGAGAACCCGTTCTTCCTGATGGCGAACTCCGGCGCCCGCGGCAACATGACCCAGCTGCGGCAGATCGCCGCCATGCGTGGGCTGGTCGCCAACCCGAAGGGTGAGATCATCCCGCGGCCGATCAAGTCGAACTTCCGCGAGGGCCTGTCGGTGCTCGAGTACTTCATCTCGACGCACGGCGCCCGCAAGGGGCTCGCCGACACCGCCCTGCGGACCGCCGACTCCGGCTACCTGACCCGCCGGCTCGTCGACGTGTCCCAGGACCTCATCGTGCGCGAGGAGGACTGCGGCACCGAGCGCGGCCTGCCCGTCGTCGTCGGCGAGTTCGACTCGCAGTCGGTGTTCGGCCGCGTCGTCGCCAAGGACGTCACCTTCCCCGGCTCGAAGAAGGTCCTGCTGCCGGCCGGCACCGAGATCGCCGACGACGCCGTGCGCGCGCTGCGCCGTGCGCTCGTCAAGGGCGTCGACCCCGAGACCGAGGAGCCGCTCGCGAAGCAGCCGACCGACGAGGACCGCGTCATCGAGGTCCGCTCGGTGCTGTTCTGCGAGACCCGCATCGGCGTGTGCCGCCACTGCTACGGCCGGCTGCTCGCCCGCGGCCACATGGTCGACATGGGGGAGGCCGTCGGCATCATCGCCGCCCAGTCCATCGGTGAGCCGGGCACGCAGCTGACGATGCGGACCTTCCACACCGGTGGTGTCGCGTCCGCCGACGACATCACGCAGGGTCTGCCGCGTGTCGTCGAGCTGTTCGAGGCCCGCTCCCCGCGCGGGAAGGCCGAGATCGCCCGCATCGCCGGGACCGTCCGCATCGAGGACACCGACCAGGGGCGCGTGCTGCGCGTCATGGGGCCGCGCGACATGGTCGAGGAGTACGAGCTGCCCCGCGGCGCGCGCCTGTTCCGCGCCGAGGACGGCTCGATCGAGATCGCCGACGGCGTCGACGTGACCGTCGGCCAGCAGCTCACCGTCGGCGCGATCGACCCCCACGACCTGCTCGAGGTCGTCGGTGCCCGCGAGGCGCAGCTGCACCTCGTCAAGGAGGTGCAGGACGTCTACCGCTCGCAGGGCGTGCCGATCCACGACAAGCACGTCGAGCTGATCGTCCGGCAGATGTTCCGCCGCGTGAACGTCGTCGAGTCCGGCGACACGCTGTTCCTCCCCGGTGACAGCGTCGACCGGATGCGCTTCGCCGCCGAGAACGAGCGGGTCCTCGAGGAGGGCGGCTCGCCGGCGGCGGCCCGCCCGATGCTGATGGGCATCACGAAGGCGTCGCTCGCGACGGACTCGTGGCTGTCCGCCGCCTCCTTCCAGGAGACGACCCGGGTGCTGACCGAGGCGGCGCTGTCGTCCGCCTCCGACCCGCTGGTCGGGCTGAAGGAGAACGTCATCATCGGCAAGCTGATCCCCGCGGGGACCGGCATCGACGACTACCGGCGGATCCAGGTCAGCCACACCGAGATGCCCGAGCAGTCGCTCCCGCAGGACCTCGCGGAGTTCCTCGCCTCGACGCCCTCCTACGAGGGGGACGGGTCGTGGACCGGCTTCGAGACCGGCTGGAGCGACGACCTGTCGGGGTTCGGCCAGGGCTGAGCCCGGCCGGGCCCCGGCTGCCCGGTGCGGCCGGTGGGGCAGGACGCCGTTTGACAGGCGTGCGCGGCCCACGGTACGGTTCGCGCACTGCGGCCCTCCGGGGCCGCAGCCTGTGTTCCGGCGCCCTCCGCGGCACCGCTCCCACACGAGCAGACGGGATGCAGTGACCACCACCCGGTGGTGGGACGCCCGGCCCCGTGGGTCGGACCGGCCCGCCGCCACCGCCCACGAGACCCTGTCCGCGCCCCTGCGCGCGCCCGGGGTCGAGCACGCCCGCACGCAGGCCGACACGGAGACGAAGCAGGATGCCCACCATCCAGCAGCTGGTGCGCAAGGGACGGCAGCGCAAGCCGGCCAAGAACTCGACCCTGGCGCTCAAGGGCTCGCCCCAGCGCCGCGGGGTCTGCACCCGCGTGTACACGACCACGCCGAAGAAGCCGAACTCGGCCCTCCGGAAGGTCTGCCGCGTCCGCCTCAGCTCCGGCACCGAGGTCACCGCCTACATCCCCGGCGAGGGCCACAACCTGCAGGAGCACTCGATCGTGCTCGTCCGCGGCGGCCGGGTGAAGGACCTGCCGGGTGTCCGCTACAAGGTCGTCCGTGGCGCCCTCGACGCCGCCGCGGTGCGGGACCGCAAGCAGAGCCGCTCCCGCTACGGCGTGAAGAAGGAGGGCTGACATGCCGCGCAAGGGTTCCCCGGGGCGCCGCAAGCTCCTGCCCGACCCGAAGTACGGGTCGACCATCGTCACCCAGCTCGTCGCCCGCATCATGCGCGACGGCAAGCGCTCGGTCGCCGAGGGCATCGTCTACGACGCGCTCGCCAACATCGGCAACCGCACCCAGGGCGGCGACCCGATCAGCGTGCTCAAGCGCGCCGTCGAGAACGTCAAGCCCGCCCTCGAGGTGAAGTCCCGCCGCGTCGGTGGTGCGACCTACCAGGTCCCCATCGAGGTCCGCCCGGCCCGCTCGACCGCCCTCGCGCTGCGCTGGCTCGTCGGCTACGCGCGCATCCGCCGCGAGCACTCGATGGGCGAGCGGCTCGCCGGCGAGATCATGGACGCCTCCAACGGGGTCGGCGCGGCCGTCAAGCGGCGCGAGGACACCCACAAGATGGCCGAGGCCAACCGCGCGTTCGCCCACTACCGCTGGTGACCCCACGCCGCCGGTGACCCGGCGGCACCGACCCGCACCACCCGACCACTCCCGACCCGCTCCCGCACGACCGACCACGAGGACCGTCCGCGATGGCCATCAAGCGCACCACGCCGCTCCGCCAGCTCCGCAACATCGGGATCATGGCGCACATCGACGCGGGCAAGACCACCACCACCGAGCGCATCCTGTTCTACACGGGGCGCACCTACAAGATCGGTGAGGTCCACGAGGGCACGGCCACGATGGACTGGATGGAGCAGGAGCAGGAGCGCGGCATCACCATCACCTCGGCGGCGACGACCGCCAAGTGGGGCGACACCACCGTCAACATCATCGACACGCCCGGCCACGTCGACTTCACCGTCGAGGTCGAGCGCTCCCTGCGCGTGCTCGACGGCGCGGTCGCCGTGTTCGACGGCGTCGCCGGCGTCGAGCCGCAGTCCGAGACCGTGTGGCGCCAGGCCGACAAGTACGGCGTCCCGCGCATCTGCTTCGTCAACAAGCTCGACCGCACCGGCGCGTCGTTCGAGTACTGCTTCTCCACCATCAAGGAGCGGCTCTCGCCCGACGCGGTGCGCATCCAGCTGCCGATCGGTGCGGAGGACGGCTTCCAGGGCATCGTCGACCTCGTCGCCAACGAGGGCGTCATCTGGAAGGGTGACGACCTCGGGGCGAGCTTCGAGCGCGGCCCCGTCCCCGACGACCTCGCCGCCGACGTCGAGACCTACCGCGCCGAGCTGATGGAGAAGGTCGCCGAGACCGACGAGGAGCTGCTCGAGGCGTTCCTCGAGCACGGCGAGCTCACCATCGACCAGCTCAAGCAGGGCCTGCGCGCCGCGACCATCGCCGGCGACCTCGTCCCCGTGCTGTGCGGGTCGGCGTTCAAGAACAAGGGCGTGCAGACGCTGCTCGACGCGGTCGTCGACTACCTGCCGTCGCCGCTCGACGTCGGCGCGATGCGCGGCACCGACCCGAAGTCCGGCGAGCCGCGCGAGCGCGCCGCCGGCGACGACGAGCCGTTCGCCGCGCTCGCGTTCAAGGTCATGACCGACCCCTACGTCGGCACGCTCACCTTCGCGCGCGTCTACTCGGGCACGCTCGAGGCCGGCTCGCAGGTCCTCAACGTCACCAAGGACGAGAAGCAGCGCGTCGGCCGCATCCTCCAGATGCACGCCAACCACCGCGAGGAGCTCGAGGGCACGATGTCGGGCGACATCGTCGCGCTCGTCGGCCTCAAGGGCGCGACGACCGGTGACACGATCACCACGCCCGACTCGCCGGTGCTGCTCGAGTCGATGGAGTTCCCCGACCCCGTCATCCAGATCGCGATCGAGCCGAAGACGAAGTCGGACCAGGAGAAGCTGTCCACCGCGCTGCAGAAGCTCAGCGAGGAGGACCCGACCTTCCGCGTCCGCACCGACGAGGAGACCGGCCAGACGCTGATCGGCGGCATGGGCGAGCTCCACCTCGAGATCATCGTCGACCGCCTCATGCGCGAGTTCAAGGTCGAGGCGAACGTCGGCCGCCCGCAGGTCGCCTACCGCGAGATGGTCAAGAAGAAGATCGAGAAGGTCGACCTCAAGTACGCCCGGCAGACCGGTGGTCGCGGGCAGTACGGGCACGTCGTCATCGACGTCGAGCCGATCACCGCGGACATCCGCACCGCGCTCGAGCTCGAGGCCGACACCCACTACGTGTTCGACAACAAGGTCGTCGGCGGCGTCATCCCCAAGGAGTACATCCCCTCGGTCGACGCCGGGATCCAGGAGGCGCTCGAGTCGGGCGTGCTCGCCGGCTACCCGATGGTCGACGTGAAGGTCTCGCTGGTCGACGGCTCGTACCACGACGTCGACTCGTCCGAGATGGCGTTCAAGATCGCCGGCTCGATGGCCATCAAGGAGGCCGCCCGCAAGGCCGGCGTCCAGCTGCTCGAGCCCGTCATGGACGTCGAGGTCGTCACCCCCGACGACTACATGGGTGACGTCATGGGCGACCTCTCCGGTCGTCGCGGGCTCATCCAGGGCTCCGAGCCGCGCGGGAACGCCACGGTGGTCCGCGCCCGGGTCCCGCTGTCCGAGATGTTCGGCTACGCCACCGACGTCCGTTCGATGACGCAGGGGCGTGCGAGCTACACGATGCAGTTCGGCTCGTACGAGCCGGCCCCGAGCAGTGTCCAGGAAGAGATCGTCGCCAAGTCGCGCGGCGAGTGACCAGCTGAACCACTGAGGTCGCCCAGCGCGACAGAGGAACCACAGGAGGACTGCAATGTCGAAGGAGAAGTTCGAGCGGAACAAGCCGCACATGAACATCGGGACGATCGGGCACGTCGACCACGGGAAGACGACGCTCACCGCGGCGATCACGACCGTGCTGGCGAAGAACAACCCGAACGTGTCCTCGATGGCGTTCGACGCGATCGACAACGCCCCCGAGGAGCGCGAGCGCGGCATCACCATCAACGTCTCGCACGTCGAGTACGAGACGGACGGCCGCCACTACGCGCACGTCGACGCGCCGGGCCACGCCGACTACGTCAAGAACATGATCACCGGTGCCGCGCAGATGGACGGTGCGATCCTCGTGGTCAGCGCCGCCGACGGCCCGATGCCGCAGACGCGTGAGCACGTGCTGCTCGCCCGCCAGGTCGGCGTCCCGAAGCTCGTCGTCGCGCTGAACAAGTGCGACATGGTCGAGGACGAGGAGCTGCTCGAGCTCGTCGAGATGGAGGTCCGTGAGCTCCTCGACAAGTACGAGTTCCCCGGCGACGACACCCCGATCGTGCGCGTCTCCGCGCTGAAGGCGCTCGAGGGCGACGCCGAGTACGAGGGCAAGGTCGCCGAGCTCATGGGCGCGGTCGACGAGTTCTTCGAGGAGCCGTCGCGTGACCTCGACAAGCCGTTCCTGATGCCGATCGAGGACGTCTTCTCGATCACCGGTCGCGGCACCGTCGTCACCGGCCGTATCGAGCAGGGCAAGGTCTCCGTCGGCGACACCATCGAGATCGTCGGCCTCACCGACACCTCCTCGACGACCGTCACCGGCGTCGAGATGTTCCGCAAGCTGCTCGAGGACGCGCAGGCCGGCGACAACGTCGGGGTCCTGCTGCGGGGCACCAAGAAGGAGGAGGTCGAGCGCGGGCAGGTCCTGGCGCAGCCCGGCTCCATCACCCCGCACACGAAGTTCGAGGCGCAGGTGTACATCCTCTCCAAGGACGAGGGTGGCCGCCACACGCCGTTCTTCAACAACTACCGCCCGCAGTTCTACTTCCGCACCACCGACGTCACCGGCTCCGTCGAGCTGCCGTCGGGCGTGGAGATGGTCATGCCGGGCGACAACACCGAGATGACCGTCGAGCTGATCCAGCCCATCGCCATGGACGAGGGCCTGCAGTTCGCGATCCGTGAGGGCGGCCGCACCGTCGGCGCGGGCCGCGTCACCAAGATCCTCGCGTGACCGACCCCGGTCCGGGCCCCCACCGGGGCCCGGACCGGGTCGGCACCCGCGGTCAGAGACGCACAGGGACAGACATGGCAGACGACAAGATCAGGATCCGCCTCCGGTCGTACGACCACGAGGTCCTCGACCGCTCCGCGCGGGAGATCGTGGACACCGTGGAGGCGACGGGCGCGCACGTCACCGGCCCCGTGCCGCTGCCGACCGAGCGCAACGTCTGGTGCGTCATCCGCTCCCCGCACAAGCACAAGGACTCGCGGGAGCACTTCGAGATGCGCACCCACAAGCGCCTCATCGACATCCACCTCCCCAACCAGGCCACCGTCGACAAGCTGATGGGCCTCGCCGTCCCCGCCGGCGTCGACATCGCCATCGAGACCTGATCGGCCGCCGCGGGCCCGCCCGCGGCCGCACCCCCGCCACACCACGACGTTCGCAGCGCCACCGGCGCCGCAGGAGATCGACCACATGGGCTCCAGAGGGATCCTCGGGACCAAGCTCGGCATGACGCAGGTGTTCGACGAGGAGGGACGCGTCGTCCCCGTCACCGTCGTGCACGCGACGCCGAACACGGTGTCGCAGGTCAAGTCGACCGCGACGGACGGCTACACGGCCGTCCAGATCGCCTACGGCACCGCCAAGCGCACCACCCGTCCGCTGGCGGGGCACCTGCGCAAGGCCGGCGTCGAGTCCGCCCGCGCCATCACCGAGCTGCGCCTCGCCGACGGCGACGAGCTGCCCGAGCTCGGTGCCGCCGTCACCGTCGCCACCTTCGGGACCGGCGACCTCGTCGACGTGACCGGCACCAGCCGCGGCAAGGGCCACGCCGGCGTCATGAAGCGGCACAACTTCTCCGGCATGGGCGACGGGCACGGCATCAAGAAGAAGAACCGTCACCCCGGTGCCGTCGGCGCCTGCGCCACCCCCGGCCGCACGTTCCGCGGGACCCGCATGGCCGGCCGCATGGGCGGCGAGCGCGTCACCGTGCAGAACCTCGAGGTCGTCGAGGTCGACACCGAGCGCGACCTGATCCTCATCCGCGGCGCCATCCCCGGCGCGGACGGCGGGGTCGTGCTCGTCCGCTCCGCCGTGAAGCACCCCGACCGCGCCCCGGCGCTGCAGGGAGGTGAGGCCTGATGGCCCCCCGCACCGCGTCCGACGCCGTCGCCGCGACCGTCGACGTCCTCGACGTCGCCGGGAAGAAGGTCGGCAGCGTCGACCTGCCCGCCGAGTGGTTCGGCGGCGAGGTCAACATCCCCGTCATGCACCAGGTCGTCACCGCCCAGCTCGCGGCGGCCCGTCAGGGCACCCACAGCACCCGCACCCGCGGCGAGGTCCGCGGTGGCGGGGCGAAGCCGTGGAAGCAGAAGGGCACCGGCCGCGCCCGCCAGGGCTCGACCCGCTCGCCCCAGTGGGTCGGCGGTGGCGTCGCCCACGGCCGCACCCCCAGCGACTGGTCGCAGCGCGTCAACCGCAAGATGCGCCGCAGCGCGCTCCGCTCGGCCCTCGCCGACCGGCTGGCCGGCGGCAACGTCGTCGTCGTCGACCGCTTCGCCTTCGACGCGCCCCGCACCAAGGACGCCGTCGCCGCGCTCACCGCGCTCGAGGCCGGCCCGAAGGTGCTGCTCGTCCTCGCCGACTTCGACGAGGCGGCCGTGCTGTCGGTGCGCAACCTCGGCGACGTGCACACCGTGCTCGTCGACCAGCTCAACACCCACGACGTGCTGATCAGCGACACCGTCGTCATCGAGGAGGCCGCCGTCGCCCTCATCGGCACCGGCGTGCGCAGCGGTGACGCCGACGTCGAGACGGTCACCGCCGGGCAGGAGGACGGACAGTGAAGGACATCCACGACGTCATCGTCCGGCCCGTCATCTCGGAGAAGTCCTACGAGATGCTCGACGACAACAAGTACACGTTCATCGTCGACCGGAACGCCAACAAGACGCACATCAAGCAGGCCGTCGAGCAGATCTTCGACGTCAAGGTGGTGGGCGTCAACACGCTGAACCGTCGCGGCAAGGTGAAGCGGCGCGGCCTCGTCGTCGGGAAGCGCCCCGACACGAAGCGCGCGATCGTCACCGTCGCCGAGGGCGACCGCATCGAGCTGTTCGACGCCGGGCTCTGAGCCGGCCGGAGACGTAGACCATGGGTATCCGCAAGTACAAGCCGACCACGCCCTCGCGGCGCGGTGCGTCGGTGAGCGACTTCGCGACGGTGACGCGTGCGCGTCCCGAGAAGTCGCTGCTGGCCCCGCACCGCTTCCAGGCCGGTCGCAACACCTACGGGCGCATCACCAGCCGTCACCGCGGCGGGCAGCACAAGCGTCGCTACCGGCTCATCGACTTCCGGCGCGACAAGGACGGCGTGCCCGCCACCGTCGCGGCCGTCGAGTACGACCCGAACCGCAGCTCGCGCATCGCCCTGCTCCACTACCACGACGGCGAGAAGCGCTACATCCTCGCGCCCCGCAACCTGCAGGTCGGGCAGCTCGTCGAGTCCGGGCCGAAGGCCGACATCAAGGTCGGCAACGCCCTGCCGCTCGCCAACATCCCCGTCGGGACCGTCGTCCACGCCGTCGAGCTGCGGCCCGGCGGCGGCGCGAAGATGGGCCGCTCCGCCGGGACCGCCATCCAGCTGCTCGCCAAGGAGGGCGCGACCGCCGCGCTGCGGCTGCCCTCCGGGGAGATCCGGCTCGTCGACGCGCGCTGCCGCGCGTCCGTCGGCGCGGTCGGCAACGAGGACCACGAGCTGATCAAGCTCGGCAAGGCCGGCCGGACCCGCTGGAAGGGTCGCCGTCCGCAGTCCCGCGGTGTCGTCATGAACCCGATCGACCACCCGCTCGGTGGTGGTGAGGGTCGCTCGTCCGGCGGGCGCCACCCGGTCGACCCCTGGGGCAACCCGGAGCGCCGGACCCGCAGCAAGAAGAAGGCCTCGAACCGCGCGATCATCCGTCGTCGCGGCCGCAACCGGAGTCGCTGACCATGCCACGCAGCCTCAAGAAGGGTCCGTTCGTCGACGACCATCTGATGAAGAAGGTCGACGAGCAGAACGCCAAGGGCGACAAGAAGGTCATCCGCACCTGGTCGCGCCGCTCGACGATCTTCCCGGAGATGGTCGGCCACACGATCGCCGTCCACGACGGGCGCCAGCACGTGCCCGTGTTCATCTCCGAGTCGATGGTCGGGCACAAGCTCGGCGAGTTCGCCCCGACGCGCGCCATCAAGTGGGGCGGCGCCGGTGAGAAGCAGTCGCAGAAGGGTCGCCGATGACCACCGGGACGAAGGAGACGCGCGCCACCGCGAAGTACGTGCGGGTCAGCGCGTCCAAGGTTCGCCAGCTCATGCCGCTGATCGTCGGGCGCACCGTGCCCGAGGCGGTCACCGTGCTGCGCTTCGCCGACAAGGGCGCCGCCGAGCCGCTGCGCAAGGTGCTCGAGTCCGCCGCGGCGAACGCCGAGAACAACGACGGCTACGACCCCGACGAGCTCGTCGTCGCCCGCGCCTGGGCCGACGAGGGTCCGACGATGCGCCGGTTCCAGCCGCGCGCCCAGGGTCGCGCCTACCGCATCCGCAAGCGCACGAGCCACATCACGGTCGTCGTCACCCCGGCCGAGGAGGACTGACATGGGTCAGAAGGTCAACCCGTACGGGTTCCGCCTCGGCGTGACCACGGACTGGAAGTCCAAGTGGATCGCGAACCGCAAGGACTACGCGCGGTTCCTCCACGAGGACGACCGGATCCGCGGCTACCTGCGCGAGCGGGTCCGTCACGCCGGCGTCAGCCGCATCGAGATCACCCGCGACGGTGACAAGACCGACGTGGCCATGCACGCCGCGCGGCCGGGCATCGTCATCGGCCGCAAGGGCTCCGAGGCGGAGGCGATCCGCGACAGCCTCGAGAAGCTCGTCGGCCGCAAGGTCAAGCTCAACATCCTCGAGATCAAGAACCCCGACCTCGACGCCCAGGTCGTCGCGTTCAACGTCGCCGAGCAGCTGCGCGGCCGCGTGTCGTTCCGCCGTGCCATGCGCCGGGCCGTCCAGTCCGCGCAGAAGGCCGGCGCGAAGGGCATCCGCATCCAGGTCGGTGGCCGCCTCGGTGGCGCCGAGATGAGCCGCACCGAGTGGTACCGCGAGGGCCGCGTCCCGCTGCACACGCTGCGGGCGAAGGTCGACTACGGCTTCGACGAGGCGCGCACCACCTACGGCCGCATCGGCGTGAAGGTGTGGGTCTACACCGGCGACGTCATCGGCTCCGGTGAGGAGGCCGAGGCGCAGCGCGCCATGGACCGCGCGAAGGCGCTGGCCGAGGGCCGCACCGTCGACGACCGTCCGCGCCGCAAGGCGACCCGCAAGGCCGCCAGCGTCGCGAAGAAGGTCACCGGCGTCGGCGCCCCGCGTCCCGCCGCCCCCGCCGAGGCCCCCGCGGCCGACGGTGCCGAGGCGCCCGCCGCTGACGCCCCGGCTGCGGAGGCCCCGGCTGCGGAGACGCCGACCGCGGAGGCCCAGGCTCCTGAGGCGCAGGCCCCTGAGGTTCAGGCCCCCGAGGCCGAGGCTCCTGCGGCGCCGGCCGCCGAGGCCGTCACCGAGGCGCCGGCCGAGGAGGCTCCCGCTGCGGAGGCCCCGGCCGCCGAGGAGGCACCGGCCGCCGAGACCCCGGCCGCCGAGGCCGAGGCCGAGGACAAGGGGGGTGACGCCTGATGCTCGCCCCCAAGCGTGTCCGCCACCGCAAGCAGCACCGTCCGCGCCCGCTCAAGGGGCTGTCGACGGGCCACACCGACGTGTACGTCGGCGACTTCGGCCTGATGGCGACGACCCCCGGCTGGATCACCGCCCGGCAGATCGAGGCGGCCCGTATCGCCATGACGCGTGCGATCAAGCGTGGCGGGAAGGTCCGCATCACGATCTTCCCGGACCGTTCGATCACCCGCAAGCCGCTCGAGACCCGCATGGGGTCCGGGAAGGGCAGCCCCGACCACTGGGTCGCGCCGGTCAAGCCCGGCCGCATCATGTTCGAGCTCGGCGGGGTGTCCGAGGAGCTCGCCCGTGAGGCGATGCGCAAGGCCGCGCACAAGCTGCCGGTCCAGACCAAGTTCATCACCCGTGAGGAGGCGTGAGCATGACGGCCGCCGAACTCCGTGAGCTCCCCGACGACGAGCTCCGCCAGCGCTACACCGAGGGCAAGGAGGAGCTGTTCAACCTCCGCTTCCAGGTGGTGACCGGGCAGCTCGACGACCCCCGTCAGCTGAGCAGGGTGCGCCGCGACATCGCGCGCGTGCTGACCGTGATGCGCGAGCGCGAGATCGCCGCCGCGCGCGGGAAGGTTGGAGCATGAGCGAGCAGACCCGCAACGACCGCAAGGTCCGGCAGGGCGTCGTCGTCTCCGACGTCCAGGACCGCACCATCGTGGTGCGCGTCCAGCGGACCACCACCCACCCGCTCTACAACAAGACCGTGCGGGTCTCGAAGAAGTACCACGTCCACGACGAGGCGAACGACGCCAAGGTCGGGGACACGGTGCGCATCGTCGAGACCCGTCCGCTGTCCAAGCTGAAGCGCTGGCGCCTCGACGAGGTCGTCGAACGCGCCAAGTGACCGTCGCACCACCGGCTCGACCAGAGAGAGAACGATGATCCAGACCGAATCGCGACTCGGGGTCGCGGACAACTCGGGCGCCCGCGAGGTGCTCGTCATCCGCGTGCTCGGCGGGTCCAACCGTCGCTACGCGTCGGTCGGTGACGTGTTCATCGGCACCGTCAAGCAGGCGATCCCCCAGGCGAACGTGAAGCGTGGGGAGGTCGTGCGCTGCGTGGTCGTGCGCACCCGCAAGGAGCAGCGCCGTCCCGACGGGTCCTACATCCGCTTCGACGACAACGCGTGCGTCATCATCCGCCCCGACGGCACCCCGCGCGGCACCCGCATCTTCGGGCCCGTCGCGCGCGAGCTGCGGGACCAGAAGTTCATGCGGATCATCTCGCTCGCCCCGGAGGTGCTGTGATGGAGCGCATCCGCAAGGACGACCAGGTCAAGGTCATCGCCGGCAAGGACGCCGGCAAGGTCGGACGTGTCGTGCAGGTCCTGCGCGAGCGCGACCGGGTGATGATCGAGGGCGTCAACTACGTCAAGAAGCACCAGCGGGTGCAGACGCAGTCCGGCACGACCGAGGGCGGCATCATCGAGACGGAGGCGAGCGTGCACGTGTCCAACGTGATGCCCGTCTGCCCGTCGTGCGGCGAGGCCACCCGTGTCGGCTACGTCTACGAGACCGAGGGTGACCGTCGCAGCAAGGCCCGCAGCTGCCGCCGCTGCCAGGGCACGTTCTGACCCGCAGCACCGGACCCGCCACCGCACCGCACCCCGTGAGGAACGAGCAGCCATGAGCACCACGACCACCGCGCGCCTGCCGCGCCTGAAGCAGCGCTACCGCGACGAGATCGCGGCGGCCCTGCGCACCCAGCTGGAGCTGGGCAACGCCATGCAGATCCCGCGGCTCGAGAAGATCGTCGTCAACGTCGGGCTCGGCGAGGCGATCAACGACTCGAAGGCGCTGGACGGGGCGATGGCGGACCTCGCCGCGATCACCGGGCAGAAGCCGCGCATCAACCGCGCCCGCAAGTCCATCGCCGCGTTCAAGCTGCGCGAGGGCATGCCGATCGGGCTGAAGGTGACGCTGCGTGGCGACCGGATGTGGGAGTTCTTCGACCGGCTCATCACGATCGCGCTGCCGCGCACGCGTGACTTCCGCGGCATGAACCCGCGCTCGTTCGACGGCAACGGCAACTACACGTTCGGGCTCACCGAGCAGCTCGTCTTCCCCGAGGTCGCCTACGACACGGTCGACAAGGTCCGCGGGATGGACGTGACGATCGTGACCACGACCAGCGAGGACGCCCACGCCCGCGCGCTGCTGGACGCGTTCGGGTTCCCCTTCGTGCGTGAGGAGGCCTGAGATGGCCAAGAAGTCGAAGATCGCCGCGACGAAGCGTGGCGCCAAGTTCAAGGTCCAGGAGTACACGCGCTGCGAGCGCTGCGGCCGGCCCCGTGCCGTCTACGCGCGCTTCAAGCTGTGCCGCATCTGCTTCCGCGAGATGGCCCACGCCGGCGAGCTGCCCGGCGTCACCAAGGCCAGCTGGTAACCGACCGGCACCACCCGACCGACCACCACCGGACCACCACCACCGGACCACGAAGGGAAGTACGGGGCAGGTCCCCGCAACCCCGATGGAGCGACACCGATGACCATGACCGACCCCGTCGCCGACATGCTGACGCGTGTCCGCAACGCCTCGCTCGCGCACCACGAGTCGACCGCGATGCCGTCCTCGAAGATCAAGGTGAACCTCGCCAAGGTCCTCGAGCAGGAGGGCTACATCTCGGGCTACTCGGTCGAGCAGACCGAGCCGCAGCCGACGCTGACGATCCAGCTGAAGTACGGGCCGAACCGTGAGCGCGTCATCACCGGGCTGCGCCGCATCTCCAAGCCCGGCCTGCGCGTCTACGTCAAGCGCACCGAGATCCCCCGGGTGCTCGGCGGGCTCGGCGTCGCCATCCTCTCGACGAACGAGGGGCTCGTGACCGACCGTTCGGCCCGCAGCCGTGGGCTCGGTGGCGAGATCCTCGCCTACGTCTGGTGAGCTGAGGAGCCGACATGTCACGCATCGGAAAGAACCCCGTCCCGGTCCCCGCGGGCGTCGAGGCCGTCGTCGACGGCCTGCACGTCCGTGTCACCGGGCCGAAGGGCGAGCTCGAGGCCACCATGCCCGTCGGCGTCGCCATCCGCAGCGCGGACGGTGAGGTCGTCGTCGAGCGCGACGGCGACTCGCCGAAGGAGCGGTCCCGCCACGGCCTCGTCCGCTCGCTCATCGCCAACATGGTCACCGGCGTCACCGACGGCTACACGATCGCGCTGGAGATGGTCGGCGTCGGCTACCGCGCGGCGCTGAAGGGCAAGGACGTGGAGCTGCAGGTCGGCTTCTCCCACCCCGTGCTCATCGAGGCGCCCGAGGGCATCACCTTCGAGGTGCCCGCCCCCACGCGCATCGTCGTGTCCGGCATCGACAAGCAGGCCGTCGGCCAGGTCGCCGCCGACATCCGCCGGGTGCGCCCGCCCGAGCCGTACAAGGGCAAGGGCATCCGCTACGAGGGCGAGGTCGTCCGCCGCAAGGCCGGTAAGGCCGCGGGCCGCTGATCCGGCGACAGGAGACGAGACCGTGAACGACACGATGAGGAAGCGCGCCGCCCGGCGACGCCGGCACCTGCACGTCCGCAAGCGGATCAGCGGGACCACGGCGCGGCCGCGGCTGTCCGTCTACCGCAGCAACAGCCACATCTACGCCCAGCTGATCGACGACACGAGCGGCCACACCGTCGCCGCCGCGTCGTCGCGTGAGCAGGGCGCGTCCGGCGACGGCGACAAGACCGCCGCCGCCCGCCGCGTCGGCACGCTCCTCGGGGAGCGGGCCAAGGCGGCCGGCGTCGACGCCTGCGTCTTCGACCGCGGCGGCAACCGGTACATGGGACGGATCGCGGCCCTCGCAGAGGGCGCCCGCGAAGCCGGCCTCGACTTCTGACGGCCTGAGGAGCAGAGATGCCAGCCAACCAGCGAACGGGAGCCCCCGGCGGACCGGGCGGTCCGGGCCGTGGACGCGGCCAGGGCGGCCGTGGCGGCCGCGGTGGCCGTGACGAGCCGCGCGGCGAGCAGTTCGACGAGCGCGTCGTCTCCATCAACCGCGTCTCGAAGGTCGTGAAGGGCGGACGCCGCTTCCAGTTCACGGCCCTCGTCGTCGTCGGCGACAACAAGGGACGCGTCGGCGTCGGCCTCGGCAAGGCCCGCGAGGTCCAGTCGGCGATCCAGAAGGGCGTCGAGGAGGCGAAGAAGGGCATGTTCCGCGTGGCGATGGTCGGCTCGACCATCACCCACCCGGTGCAGGGCCACGCCGGCGCGGGCCGCGTCATGCTCAAGCCCGCCGCCCCCGGGACCGGGGTCATCGCCGGCGGGCCGGTCCGCGCCGTCGTCGAGGCCGCCGGGATCTCCGACCTGCTCGCGAAGTCGCTGGGCACGTCGAACCCGATCAACGTGGTGCAGGCGACCATCGCCGGGCTGCGCTCGATGCGCTCGCCGAAGCAGGTCGCCGACCTGCGCGGCAAGGCCGTCGAGCACGTCGCCCCCAAGGCGATGCTCGAGTCGATGGGAGGTGGCCGCTGATGGCGACGATGCTGCGCATCACCCAGGTCGGCTCGCCCATCGGCCGGACCGCGGACCAGCGCGCCACGGTGCGCTCCCTCGGGCTGCGCCGCATCCGCCACACCGTCATCCGGCCCGACCGGCCGGAGGTGCGCGGCATGCTGCGCAAGGTCGCCCACCTCGTGACCTTCGAGGAGATCGACGCGGCCGAGGCCGAGGCGCACGCCGCCGCGCAGGCGGGCGGGGCCGAGCGCACCGCGTCGACCGGACCGCGGGCGAAGCACCTCGCCCGCGCGACCGCCCGCAGCCGCCGCACCGCGGCCACCACTGCCCCGGCGCCCGCCGCCGGTGACGACGCGCCGGCCGACGACGAGCAGGCGACCGCGCCGGCCGCGAAGAAGACGGCTGCGAAGAAGACCGCCGCCAAGAAGGCGCCGGCCAAGAAGACGGCCGCCAAGAAGACCGCGGCCAAGAAGTCGACGGCCAAGAAGGCGCCGGCGAAGAAGACGGCCGCGAAGAAGACGGCGGCGAAGAAGACCGCGGCGAAGAAGTCGGAGGGCTGACGTGACGATCAAGCTCCACCACCTGAAGCCCGCCGAGGGCGCCTCGACCCGCAAGAAGCGGGTCGGTCGGGGTGACGCCGGCAAGGGCGGCAAGACCGCCGGCCGCGGCACCAAGGGCACCGGCGCCCGCGGCACCGTGCCCGCAGGGTTCGAGGGCGGCCAGATGCCCCTGATCCGCCGGCAGCCGAAGCGGCGCGGGTTCACCAACCCGAACAAGGTCGAGTTCGCCGTCGTCAACGTCGCCCGGCTCGAGGGCGCCTTCGAGGCCGGCGACGTCGTCACCCGCGACGTCCTCGTCCAGCGCGGCCTCGTCCACAAGAAGGGCCCCGTGAAGGTCCTCGGCCAGGGCGACCTGACCAAGGCCCTGACCGTCGACGTCGACGCCGTCAGCGCGGCCGCCCGCGAGAAGATCGAATCGGCCGGGGGCAGCGTCCGCTGAGCCGGTAGGTTCGTCCACCACCACACGCCGAGGGACCCATGCTGAGCGCCTTCGTGACCGCGGTCCGCATCCCGGACCTGCGTCGCAAGCTGCTGTTCACGCTGGCCATGATCGTCGCCTACCGCGTCGGCGCGTGGATCCCCGTCCCCGGCGTCGACGTCGAGATCCTGCGCAACGCCACCGCCGGCACCGCCGCGGCGAACATCGTCGGCATCATCAACGTGTTCGCCGGTGGTGCGCTGCAGCAGATGGCCGTCTTCGCGCTCGGCATCATGCCCTACATCACCGCGAGCATCATCCTCCAGCTGCTCGTCGTCGTCATCCCCCGCCTCGAGGAGCTCAAGCGCGAGGGTGAGCAGGGGCGCCGCAAGATCACGCAGTACACGCGCTACGCGGCCGTCGCCCTCGCCCTCGTCCAGTCGTCGACGCTCGTCACCCTCGCCCGCAACGGCGCCGCGTTCAACGGCGTCGACGTGATGCCGGGGGCGGGCACCGCGACCGTCATCGTCGCCGTGATCACGCTGACCGCCGGCACGGCCGTGGTGATGTGGCTCGGCGAGCTCATCACCGCCCGGGGTGTGGGCAACGGCATGTCGCTGCTCATCTACGTGTCCATCATCAGCCAGTTCCCGTCGCAGCTGCAGATCGTGCGCGTCTCCAACGGGTGGCAGTGGGTCGCCGGCGTCCTGCTGATGGGCGCGTTCCTGACCGTCGCCGTCGTGTTCGTCGAGATGGGCCAGCGGCGCATCAAGGTCGAGTACGCGCGCCGGCAGGTCGGACGCCGCACCGTCGGCGGCCAGGCGACCTACATCCCGCTGAAGGTCAACCAGTCCGGCGTCATCCCCGTCATCTTCGCGTCGTCGCTGCTGTACCTGCCCGCACTCGGCGCGTCGGTGTCGGGCAGCCTCGCCGTGCAGGACTGGGTCGACGCGAACCTGTCGGACGCGACGAGTCCCGTCTTCATCCTCGTGTTCGCCGTCCTCACCATCTTCTTCGCCTACTTCTACTCGGCGATCACGTTCAACCCGACGGAGATCGCCGACAACCTGCAGCGGTACGGCGGCTTCATCCCCGGCATCCGCCCGGGCCGGCAGACCGCCGAGTTCCTCGACAAGGTCCTCACCCGCATCACCCTGCCGGGTTCGCTGTACCTCGCCGCCGTCGCCGTGCTGCCGTTCGTCCTGCTCGCCGTCGCCAACATCCAGGCGTTCCCCCTCGGTGGCGTCAGCCTGCTCATCATGGTCGGCGTCGCCCTGCAGACGGCGCAGCAGGTCGAGAGCCAGCTGCTGCAGCGCAACTACGAGGGCTTCATCAGCTGAACCGGTCACCGTCGGCCGTTCGGCGCGGACCCGTCACGGCGGGGCCGCACACGGAAGGGGTGGGTATGCGCGTCATCCTCCTCGGACCTCCCGGGGCCGGCAAG
Organism: uncultured Nitriliruptoraceae bacterium; assembly: GCA_913060655.1. Taxonomy (GTDB): domain Bacteria; phylum Actinomycetota; class Nitriliruptoria; order Nitriliruptorales; family Nitriliruptoraceae; genus CSBr16-57R1. Next base: position 36,236 of record CAJXTG010000007.1, read on the forward strand.
GGCACCCAGGCGGTCCGGCTCGTCGAGCGCTGGGGTGTCCCGCACATCTCCACCGGCGACATCCTGCGGGCGAACGTCCGCGAGGGCACGCCGCTCGGCCAGGAGGCGAAGCGGTACATGGACGCCGGCGACCTCGTCCCCGACGACGTCATCGTCGGGATGGTCGGCGACCGCCTCGCCGAGCCCGACGCCGCCACCGGGTTCCTCCTCGACGGCTTCCCCCGCACCGTGCCGCAGGCGCGCGCCCTCGAGGCGCTCGTCAACGAACGTGACACCCCCATCGACGTCGTGCTCCGGCTCGTCGTCGACCAGGACGACGTCGTCGCCCGCCTCACCGGCCGGCGGACCTGCGCCGAGTGCGGCCGCATCTTCCACGTCGACACCGACCCGCCGTCGCAGCCGGGCCGCTGCGACGACTGCGGCGGCGACATCGTGCAGCGCGACGACGACCGCGAGGAGGTCGTCCTCAACCGGCTCGAGGTCCACCGCACCCAGACCGCACCGCTCGAGGACTTCTACTTCGAGCGTGGTGTGCTGCGCGACATCAGCGCCGTCGGCAGCGTCGACGAGGTCACCGACCGGGCCGTCGCCGTGCTCACCGAGTACGACGCGCCGGCCGACGGTGGGGACGCGGCATGATCCTGCGCAAGTCCGCCCCCGAGCTGGCGCTGATGGAGCGGGCCGGCCAGATCGTCGCGCGCGCCAACACGGCGGTGCGTGAGGCGCTGCGGCCGGGCATGACGACCGCCGACCTCGACCGCATCGCCGAGGACGTCATCGTCGGTGAGGGTGCGGTGCCGTCGTTCAAGGGCTACCACGGCTTCCCCGCGACGCTGTGCACGTCCCGCAACCAGGAGATCGTCCACGGCATCCCCTCCCGCGACGTCGTCCTCGACGAGGGCGACGTCATCTCCGTCGACTGCGGCGCCATCTGGGAGGGCTTCCACGGCGACTCGGCGATGAGCCTCGTCGTCGGCGGGGACGAGGCCGCGACCGACGAGGTCCGCGACCTGCTGCAGGTCACCCGCGACGCCCTGTGGAGCGGCATCCGCGCGGCGACCGTCGGCAACCGGCTGGGCGACATCGGGGCGGCCGTGCAGGCCCACGCCGACGCGCGCGGCTACGGGCTCGTCCGCGAGTACGTCGGCCACGGGGTCGGCCGGGCCCTCCACGAGGCCCCGTCGGTGCCGAACTACGGCCGGGCCGGCAAGGGGCTGAAGCTCGCCGAGGGGCTCGTCATCGCCATCGAGCCGATGTTCAACCTCGGGACCGCCGAGACCGTCCAGCTCGACGACGGCTGGACCGTCGTCACCGCCGACGGGAGCCTGTCCGCCCACTGGGAGCACACGATCGCGGTGACCCCCGACGGGCCGAAGGTGCTCACCGCCCGCGACGACGACGAGGCCTACCTCGGCCTGCTGGCCGCCTGAGCCGTCCCCGGCGGGGTTGCCGGCGGCCCACGGGGGGCGGTACCCTTCGCCACGCCCCGCTCCGGCGGGGCGTTCGCTCGTCGCCGTGCCCCCGAGGCGCTCCGCGCGCGGGTGGCCGGCATCCGGTCCCTGAGCACGGTCCGCCCGTGCTGTGCGGCCGACGGACGAGGTCACCGACCGGTGACGCGACGGCACGGAGGCGTGGTGGCGGAGAAGGAAGACTCCATCCAGATGGAGGGCACCGTCCGTGAGGCGCTGCCCAACACGCAGTTCAAGGTGGAGCTCGAGAACGGCCACAACGTCCTGGCCCACATCAGCGGGAAGATGCGGATGCACTACATCCGGATCCTCCCCGGGGACAAGGTCGTGGTCGAGCTCTCGCCCTACGACCTCAGTCGCGGTCGCATCACCTACCGGTACAAGTAGGCGCACGACCCGCCCCGACCCGGCGGCCGCCCTGCCAGGCGGCCGGACCACCGGGGGAGGGGGGCACAACGCACCGGCCCGTCCGGTGCCACATGCGGCGCACGGGACCCCGTGACGTCGGAACGGCCGGCTCGCGCGGCACCGCCGCGTGGAGGGCTCCGGACCTCGGGAGGCAGCCCTGGTCCGCGTCGGCGGGACCCCGTCGACGAACGCCGAGAGAGGAAGCAGCAGTGAAGGTCAGAGCATCCGTGAAGCGGATGTGCGACAACTGCCGAGTCATCCGCCGCCGAGGCCGGGTGCGCGTGATCTGCACGAACCCGCGCCACCGCCAGCGCCAGGGCTGAGGAGGAAGCACATGGCTCGCATCGCAGGTGTCGACATCCCACGCGACAAGCGCGTGGTCATCGCACTCACCTACATCTACGGCGTCGGTCCGACGCGCGCGAAGGACTCCCTCGCCGCGGTCGGCATCGACCAGTCCACGCGTGTCCGCGACCTCTCCGACGAGGAGGTCCAGCGGCTCCGCTCGCACGTCGAGGGCACCTTCCGGCTGGAGGGCGACCTCCGTCGTGAGGTGGCGGACAACATCAAGCGCAAGATGGAGATCGGCTCCTACCAGGGGATCCGTCACCGTCTCGGCCTGCCGGTCCACGGCCAGCGCACCCACACCAACGCCCGGTCCCGCAAGGGGCCGAAGCGCGCCGTCGGCGGCATCCGCAAGCCGACGAAGAAGCACTGAGGGGGCTGGTCATGGCACAGAAGCGGCAGCGGAAGCGTGAGCGCAAGAACGTGCTCCACGCCCAGGCGCACATCAAGTCCACCTTCAACAACACCGTCATCACCTTCACCGACCTGCAGGGCAACGTCATCGCGTGGTCGACCGGCGGCAACGCCGGCTTCAAGGGCTCACGCAAGTCGACGCCGTTCGCCGCGCAGCTCGCGGCCGAGCAGGCCACGAAGGTCGCCATCGAGAACGGCGTCCGCAAGGTCGACGTGCTCGTGAAGGGTCCGGGCGCCGGTCGCGAGACCGCCATCCGCACCCTCGCGTCGCTCGGCATCGAGGTCCTGTCCATCCGGGACGTCACGCCGGTCCCGCACAACGGCTGCCGGCCGCCCAAGCGGCGCCGGACCTGACGCGACGAGGAGCATCGACGACATGGCTCGTTACACCGGACCGATGACCAAGAAGTCGCGCCGCCTCGGCGTCGACCTCAAGGGCAACGACAAGAGCTTCGAGAAGCGCCCGTACCCGCCGGGCCAGCACGGCCGTGGCCGCATCAAGGAGTCGGAGTACCTGCTCCAGCTCCGCGAGAAGCAGAAGGCCCGCTACTACTACGGCGTGCTCGAGAAGCAGTTCCGCCGCTACTACGAGGAGGCGTCGCGCCGCGACGGTCGGACGGGTGAGAACCTGCTCGTCCTCCTCGAGCTGCGGCTCGACAACGTGCTGTACCGCGCCGGCTGGGGCCGCTCCCGCGCCGAGTCGCGGCAGATGGTCTCGCACCGTCACGTGACGGTGAACGGCCGCACGACGAACATCCCCTCCTACCGGGTCAAGCCCGGTGACGTCGTCGAGATCCGTGAGGGCGCGCGCGAGTCGCAGGCCGTCATCGGCTCGCTGCAGGTGTTCGGGCAGCGTGACGTGCCCGGCTGGCTGCAGACCGACCAGAACGCGTTCCGCGTGACCGTCGTCGACGTGCCCGTCCGCTCGCAGATCGACACGCCGGTCACCGAGCAGATGATCGTCGAGCTGTACTCCAAGTAGTCCACGCAGTCCGACCGCACCACCACCGACCGCCGCGGGCGCCCGCCCGCGGCCCGTGCACCGGCCCGGGTCCCGGCGCACGGCGACGCGCATCCGCCACCGATGGCCCCGGGAACGAGGGTGGCGGGTGGCAGGGGGACGTCCCTGCCGAACGACGAGGAGCACACCCATGTCCGAGTTCGGGTTCTACGACGAGGAGTCCTTCCTCCTGGAGGAGACCGAGGACGGTTCGCCGTTCGTCTCCTACCGCCCCAAGCTGACGGAGGAGCAGGTCGACGAGGGCGTCAAGTCGCGCTTCGTCATCGACCCGCTCGAGCCGGGCTTCGGCTACACGCTCGGGAACGCCCTGCGGCGCACCCTGCTGTCGTCGGTCCCCGGCGCGGCCGTCACCCGCATGCGCTTCACGTCCGCGCAGGCGGCCGGCCCCGACGGCGGCTCCGTGCTGCACGAGTTCTCCGCCATCGAGGGCGTCAAGGAGGACGTGACCGACATCATCCTCAACATCAAGGACCTCGTCGTCCGCTCGTCGTCCGACGAGCCCGTCGAGATCTTCCTCGGTGGTGACGGCCCCGGTGTCCTCACCGCGGAGAACATCTTCGCGCCGTCGCAGGTCGAGGTCGTCAACGAGGACCTCGTCCTCGCCACCCTCAACGCCTCCGGGCACCTCGAGCTGTACCTGACCGTCGAGCGTGGCCGCGGCTACCGCACCGCCGACCAGAACAAGCGTGGCGACGACCCGATCGGCGTCATCGCCGTCGACTCGGTGTTCAGCCCCATCCGGCGCGTCGCCTACCGCGTCGAGTCGACCCGTGTCGCCCAGATGACGAACTACGACAAGCTCGTCCTCGACGTCGAGACGGACGGCTCGCTCACCCCGGCGCAGGCGCTCGCCTCCGCCGGCTCGACCCTCAAGGCGCTGTTCGAGCAGTTCGCCGAGTACGACCTGTCCGGCCCCGGTGGCATCGTCATCAACCCGGAGGAGGTGCTCTCCTCCCTCGGTGGCGACCCGGTCCGCATGACCAGCGTCGACGACCTCGACCTGACCGTCCGCACGCACAACTGCCTCAAGCGGGAGGGCATCGAGACCGTCGGTGAGCTCATGGACCGCACCGAGCAGGAGCTGATGGAGATCCGCAACTTCGGCTCCAAGTCCGTCGACGAGATCCGCGTGAAGCTCGCGGAGCTCGGCGTCGGCATCCGCGAGTAAGGAGACGACATGCCGACCCCGACCCGAGGGCCGCGGCTGGGCGGCGACGCCGCCCACCAGAAGCACATCCTCGCCAACCTCGCGACCGAGCTGTTCCGCCACGGGGCGATCACCACGACGCAGGCCAAGGCGCGCGCGCTGCGGCCCTACGCCGAGCGGCTGATCACCAAGGCGAAGCGGGGCGACCTGCACGCGCGCCGGCTCGTGCTCGCGAAGCTGCGGGACCGTGACGTCGTCGCCCACCTGTTCGAGCAGGTCGCGCCGCGCTTCGCCGAGCGTGACGGCGGCTACACGCGCATCCTCAAGCTCGACCCGCGCAAGGGCGACCGTGCCCGCATGGCGCGCATCGAGCTCGTCGAGCGCGGCGACGTGAGCGCCGACTGACCCTGCCGGCCGACCCCGACGTCGGGGCGGACGTCGCCACCGTGCGGCTCCGCCTCGACCTCGGCTACGACGGCGGCCCGTTCCACGGGCTCGCCCGGCAGCCGGGACTCACGACCGTGCAGGGCGTGCTCGAGGAGGCGCTCGCGACGCTCGTCGGCACGCCCGTGCGCACCACCGCGTCCGGACGGACCGACCGGGGCGTGCACGCCCGCGCGCAGGTCCTCCACGGCGACGTGCCCGCCGCCGCCGTCCCCACCGACGTCGCCGCGCTCGCCGGGGCGCTCACCGCCCTGCTGCCGGCGAGCATCACCGTGCACGCGGTGCGCCGCGTCCCCACCACGTTCGACGCGCGCTTCTCCGCCACCGCCCGCGCCTACCGGTTCCGGCTGCGCGACGGCGTCGACCCGCGGGTCCACGGCCGCGGCGTCGCCGGCGACGAGCCGGACGTGTGGGGGGTGCGCGCCGCCCTCGACGTCGCCGCGATGCGGCGCGCGTCGCGGGCGCTGCTCGGTGAGCACGACTTCGCCGCGTTCTGCCGCCGGGCACCCGGCCGCAGCACCGTGCGGCGGCTCGACGTGCTCACGCTGCGGCGGCTGGGGGCGGCCCCCGGCCGCATCGACGTGTCCCTGCGTGGCCCCGCGTTCTGCCACCAGCAGGTCCGCTCCATCGTCGGCTGCCTCGTCGAGGTCGGTCGCGGCCGGCGGCCGGAGGGGTGGGTCGGCGACGTCCTCGCCGCCCGGGACCGTGCCCGGGCCGCCCCCGTCGCCCCGCCCCACGGGCTCACCCTCGAGGAGGTCCGGTTCGGCCCCGGGATCCCCGCCGCGCCCCCACCGGCGGCGAGGGCGTCGTCCGCCCGCCCCGGCGCCGGTTGACCCCCTCCGCGGGGGAGCGGTACCCTCCGAGGGTCGCGCGGCGCTCGTCGCCGCGCCTCGTCACGTCAGGCGCCCCGTCCGCACGGCCGCGCCGCGGCGCACGGGGCAGCACCCCGAGCCGCCGGCCGTGACCGCCCCGGAACCGAGCGCCGTCGGCCCACGCCGTCCGCACTGAGGAAGCAGCGATGCGAACGTTCTCGCCCAGCGGGAAGGACATCCCGCGCGACTGGTACGTCGTCGACGCCGACGGCATGACGCTCGGCCGGCTCGCGACGCGCGTCGCCAGCGTCCTGCGCGGCAAGCACAAGCCGACGTACACGCCGAACCTCGACATGGGCGACCACGTCATCGTCCTCAACGCCGACCGGGTCCGCCTCACCGGCAACAAGGCCGACGCGAAGGCCTACCACCACCACTCCGGCTTCCCCGGCGGGCTGCGCTCCGTGCCGTTCACCCGCCAGATGCAGCGCTCGTCCGCGAAGGTCGTCGAGGCGGCCGTCCGCGGCATGCTCCCGAAGAACTCGCTGGGGCGCACGATGCTCGGCAAGCTGAAGGTCTACCCGGGTGCGGAGCACCCCCACGCCGCGCAGCAGCCGCAGCCGCTGCCCGACCACGTCATGAAGGGCTGACATGTCCGCCATCTTCACCGGCCGCCGCAAGACGTCCGTCGCCCGCCTGCGCATCAGCCGCGGCGCCGGCACCGTCACCCTCAACGGGCGGGACTTCGCCGACTACCTGCCGACGGAGAAGCAGCGCGCCCAGGTCCTCGAGCCGCTCGTCGTCCTCGAGCAGGTCGGCCAGTGGGACATCGACGCCCGCGTCGTCGGCGGCGGCACGACCGGCCAGGCCGGCGCGCTGCGCCACGCCCTCGCCCGCGCCCTCGCCGCGCAGGACCCCGAGTGGCGCGCCCCGCTGAAGGCCGCCGGCATGCTGACCCGCGACGCCCGCGCCGTCGAGCGCAAGAAGTACGGCCTGAAGAAGGCCCGTCGGGCACCGCAGTTCTCCAAGCGCTGACGCGTCCCGACCACCGTCCTCCGACCGCCCCGGCTCCCACGGCCGGGGCGGTCGCCGTCTAGCCTGCGGCGGACATCCCGGGCCGAGCGCTCCCCACCGAGCGCTCCGTGGAGGGCGTCGTGAGTGCACCCACCGCCGCCGGTGCGGCGACCGACCCCGACGGGGCCGTCGGCGCCCTGCCGCTGCCGCCGGTCCGCTTCGGCACCGACGGGGTCCGCGGCCGCGCGAACGAGGACCTCACCCCCGAGGTCGCCCTCGCACTCGGCCGCGCCCTCGTCACCGTGCTCCACGAGGTCGGGGAGAAGCGCCCGTCGATCCTCGTCGGCCGTGACCCGCGCTGGTCGGGCGACATGCTCGAGGCGGCGATGATCGCCGGCATCACCTCCGCCGGCGGTGACGCCGTGTCCGTCGGCGTGCTGCCGACCCCCGGCGTCGCCTACCTCACCGCCCGCTCCACCGCCGGCGCCGGCGTCATGCTGTCCGCGTCGCACAACCCGGTCGGGGACAACGGCATCAAGTTCTTCGGGCCGGACGGCTTCAAGCTGTCCGACGACGAGGAGGCGCGCATCGCCGAGCTGTACGCGGCCGGCAGCCCGCGCCGGCCCGTGTCGACCCGCATCGGCCGGCGGCTCGCCGACCCCGCCGCCGTCGCCCGCTACGTCGAGCATCTCGCGAGCAGCGTCGACGTCGACCTCGTCGGCCTCCGCCTCGTCGTCGACGGCGCGAACGGCGCCGCGTCGAGCGTCGCCCCGCAGGTCTACCGGCAGCTCGGCGCGGAGGTCGTCACCGTCCACTGCGCCCCCGACGGGGCGAACATCAACGACCGCTGCGGCTCCACCCATCCGGAGGTCGTGCGGCAGGCGGTGCTGACCGAGGGCGGGGACGTCGGTATCGCCCACGACGGGGACGCCGACCGGCTGGTCGCCGTCAGCCACCGCGGCGAGATCGTCGACGGGGACGCGCTGCTCGCGATCCTCGCCCGCCAGGCGCACCTGCAGGGCCGGCTCGTCGACGGCACCGTCGTCACCACCGTCATGACCAACCTCGGGTTCCACCGGGCGATGCGCGGGCTCGGCATCGACGTGCTCACCACGCCGGTGGGGGACCGCTACGTGCTCGAGACGATGCGGGAGCGCGGCCTGAACCTCGGCGGCGAGCAGTCGGGGCACCTCATCGACCTCGACCACGCCACCACCGGCGACGGCGTCCTCGCCGCCCTGCGCGTCCTCGAGGTCGTGCGCTCCACCGGCGCGACGCTGTCGGAGCTCGCCGGCGTGATGGAGCGGCTGCCGCAGGTGCTCGTCAACGTCGACGGCGTCGACCGTGACGCGCTCGCCACGTCGACGACCGTCGCGGACGCCGTCGCCGCGGCCGAGGCCCGCCTCGGCGACGACGGCCGCGTGCTCGTGCGCCCGTCGGGCACCGAACCGCTCGTGCGCGTCATGGTCGAGGCGCCGGAGCAGACGCTCGCCGACGAGGTCGCCGCGGCCGTCGCCGCGGCCGTGCGTACCGACTGCGGGGTGGGACGATGAGCGGCAGGCTCGGCGGGTACGGCGTCGCGATCGGCGGGCCGTACGCGTTCCTGCCCGAGCTCGCCCGGCAGGCGGAGGGGCACGGCTTCGACGCCGTCTGGGTGTCGGAGACCAGCCAGGAGTCGATCGTCCAGGCGACCGTGTGCCTCACCGCCACCGAGCGCATCCAGGTCGGCACCAACATCACGCTCGCGTTCCCCCGCTCGCCCACGATCACCGCGATGCAGGCGTGGGACCTCGACGAGCTGTCCGGCGGACGGTTCATCGTCGGGCTCGGCAGCCAGGTGAAGCGCATCATCGAGGAGCGCTTCTCCTCCGCGTTCGACCAGCCGGCGAAGCGCATGGCCGAGTACGTGCAGGCCATGCGGACCGTGTGGCGCATCGAGCAGGGCGAGGACGTCACCTTCGACGGTGACCTGTACCGGGTGCTGCGGCCCGGCCTCGGCGGTCCCGGCCGTGCCGCCGACCGGACCATGCCCCGCGCGTACGTCGCGGCCGTCGGGCCGCGCATGACCGCCGCGGCCGCCACGCACGCCGACGGCATCCTCGGCCACCCGTTCACGTCGCTGCGCTACCTCACCGACGGGGTGCTGCCCCGCATCGACGAGGCGCTGGCGACCGCCGGCCGCAGCCGCGACGACTTCACCGTCGCGCAGGGGCTGATCCTGTGCATCGCCGAGGACCGCGAGGTCGCCCGCCGCGAGGCCGCCACCCAGATCGCGTTCTACGGCACGACCCCGAACTACCTGCCGGTGTTCGCCGCCCACGGCGACGAGCACCTGATGGACACGTTCCGGGAGGTGTTCGTCGCCTCCGGCAAGGACCCCGAGGCGATGGCCGCCGCCGTCGACGACGACGTCATCGACCGCTACGCGGTCGCCGGCACGCCCGACGAGGTCCGCGACCGGGTCGCCGAGTTCTCCGCCCACCTCGACCACCTCATCCTCGGCGGGGCCTGGTACCGGGTGCCGCCGCAGCGCATGGCCGAGAACCTGTGGGCCATCCTCGAGACGTTCGGCCGGCCCACCGACGGCTGACGCCGACCACCCCGGCACTACCCTCGCCCGCCGGGCCGGCCACGCGCCCGACCCGCGGGAGGCAGCGCGATGTGCGGCATCATCGGCGTCACCGGACGGCCGTCCGCCGTCGACGACATCCTCGCCGGCCTGCGGCGCCTCGAGTACCGCGGCTACGACTCGTCCGGCGTCGTCGCCGTGCTCGAGGACGGCCTCGGCGTCGTCAAGCGCTCCGGCAAGCTCGACCGGCTCGACGCGGCGCTCGCGACCGCCCCGCTCGCCGCGGCCACCGGCATCGGCCACACCCGCTGGGCGACCCACGGCGCGCCGACCGACGCGAACGCGCACCCGCACCTCGACCCGGCCGGCCGCGTCGCCGTCGTCCACAACGGCATCATCGAGAACTACCGGGCGCTGCGTGACGACCTCGCCGGCGCCGCGTTCACCTCCGACACCGACACGGAGGTCGTCGCCCACCTCGTCGCCCGCGAGCTCGACGGACCCGACGGCGTCGACCTGCTCGAGGCCGTGCGGAGGGTCTCCGGCCGGCTGGAGGGCGCCTACGCGCTGTGCGTCGTCAGCGCCGACGAGCCCGACACGATCGTCGTCGCCCGCCGCCAGGCGCCGCTCATCGTCGCCGCCGTCGACGGCGTCGGCCTGTGCGCCTCCGACGTCGCCGCCCTCATCGAGCACACCGACACGTGCGCGGCGCTGCTCGACGGGCAGCTCGCCCGCATCCGCCCCGACGGCTACACCGTCGTCGACGCGGACGGGACGGCCGCGGCCGCCGACGAGTTCACCGTCGACTGGGACCTGTCGTCCGCGGAGAAGCAGGGCTACGAGCACTTCATGCTCAAGGAGATCCACGAGCAGCCCGTCGCCGTCGCCGAGACGCTCCTCGGCCGTGACGACGGGGCGGGGAACGTCACCCTCGACGAGCTGCGCATCGACCCGTCGGAGCTCGCCCGCATCGACAAGGTGTTCATCCTCGCCGCCGGCACGTCCCTGCACGCCGGCATGGCCGGCAAGCTCGCCATCGAGCACTGGGCGGGCGTGCCCGTCGAGGTCGAGGTCGCCAGCGAGTTCCGCTACCGCGACCCGATCGTCACCGACCGCACCCTCGTCATCGCGATCTCCCAGTCGGGGGAGACGACCGACACGATCGCCGCGGCCGAGCACGCCCGCGCCCAGGGCGCGCCGGTCATCGCCATCAGCAACGTCGTCGGCTCGACCCTCGCCCGCGCCGCCGACGGCGTGCTGTACACGCGGGCCGGCCCGGAGATCGCCGTCGCCTCCACCAAGGCGTTCACCACCCAGATCGTCGCCTGCCTCGTCCTCGCCCTGCACCTCGCGCAGCGCAAGGAGCGGCTGTTCGCCAGCGAGGCCCGTGACGTCCTCGACCGGCTCGACACGCTCCCGGCGCTCGTGCAGCGGGTCGTCGCCGACGACACGGCCGTGCTCGCCGCCGCGGAACGGTTCAAGGACGTCGGCTACACGATGTTCATCGGCCGGCACGGCGGGCTGCCCATCGCCTACGAGGGGGCGCTGAAGCTCAAGGAGGTCAGCTACCTCCACGCCGAGGCGTTCCCCGCCGGGGAGATGAAGCACGGGCCGATCGCGCTGATCGAACCGGGGTCGCTCGTCGTCGCCGTCGCCCACGACGGGCACGTGTTCGCCAAGATGGTGTCCAACATCCAGGAGGTGCGGGCCCGCGGCGCGTCGGTGCTCGCCGTCGCCACCGCGTCGTCGCGTGACGCGCTCGCCGAGCACGCCGACGTCGTCCTCACCGTCCCCGACGCGCCCCACGAGCTCGCCGCGCCGCTGCTGACCGTCCTCCCGCTGCAGCTGTACGCGTACCACGTCGCCGTGCTGCGCGGCGCCGACGTCGACCAGCCGCGCAACCTCGCCAAGACCGTCACGGTCGAGTGAGGCGGGCATGACCGTGCCGGCCCTCCCGCTGCTCGACGCCGCCGGCGCCCGGGCCGCCGACGCCGCCGCGATCGCCGCCGGCGACGGCGCCGACGTGCTCATGGCCCGCGCCGCCGGGCATCTCGCCCGCACCGTCGTCGCGACCGCCGGGCGGGCGTACGGCCTGCGCGTCGCGCTCGTCGTCGGCCGGGGCGACAACGGCGGCGACGGGTGGGCCGCCGCCCCGCTGCTCGCCGCCCGTGGCGCCCACGTCACCGTCGTCGCCCCCGACGGGGTCGACACCACCGGCTCGCCCGCAGCGACCGCCGCACGCGCCCGGTGGCTCGCCGCCGCAGGGACGGTGCGCACCGGTCCGGCCGGCCCCCACCTCGTCGACGGCGACGGGCGCTCCCGCGTCGACGTCGCCGTCGACTGCCTGCTCGGCACCGGCGCGGCCGGCCCGCTGCGCGGCAGCACCGTCGAGGCCGCCGCCGCGCTCGCCGCCGCCCGTGCCGGCGGTGCGACCGTCGTCGCCTGCGACCTGCCGTCCGGCGTCGACGCCGACACCGGGGCGGCCGCCGACGGTGCCGTCGTCGCCGACGTCACCGTCACCTTCGGCGCACTCAAGCGCGGCCTGCTGCTCGCCCCCGGCGTCGCCCACACCGGCGCCGTCCACGTCGCCGGGCTCGGTGTGCGCTTCGCCGCCGCCGCGGGCGAGGTGGCTGGCGGCGGGGCGGGCTGGTCGGCGCTGACCGCCGCCGGCGCACGGCCCGACGTGCCCGATCCGCTGACGGAGAAGCGCCGCCGCGGCGTCGTCCTCGTCGTCGCCGGCAGCACCGGCAGCGCCGGCGCGGCCGTGCTCGCCGGCCGCGGTGCGCTCGCCGCCGGCGCCGGGCTCGTCACCGTCGCCGTGCCCGACCCGGTGCGTGCGGAGGTCGCCGCCGCCCACCCGGCGCTGATGACCGTCGGGCTGCCCGCCGACGTCGACGGCGCGCTGCACCCCGACGCCGTCCACGCGCTGCCCCTCGACGGGGTCGACGCGGTCGTCGCCGGACCGGGGCTCGGGCACGGTGCCGGCACGGCCGCCGTCGTCACCCACCTGCGTCGCACCTGCCGCCGGCTCGTCCTCGACGCCGACGCGCTCAACGTGCACCGCGACGACCCGGCCGCCCTCGCCGACCATCCGGACGACGCGACGCTCGTGCTCACCCCCCACGCGCGCGAGCTCGACCGCCTCGGCGGCGACGGCACGTATGCCGACCGGAGCACGCAGGTGCCCGCCCTCGCCGCCCGGCTCGGTGCCCACGTGGTCGCCAAGGGGCCCGGCACGCTCGTCGCGGCGCCCGACGGTCCCGTGCACGTCACCCCCTTCGCCGAGGCGGCGCTCGCCACCGCCGGCAGCGGTGACCTGCTCGCCGGGATGCTCGGCGCGACCCTCGCCGGCCGTCCGGCCGCCGTCACCACCGCGCTGGCCCGTACCGTCTGGTGGCATGCGGCCGCCGGCCGGGCCGCCGGCGCCCGCGGCGCCGGACGGGGGGACGTCACCGACGTGCTCGCCGCCCTGCCCGGCGTGCTCGCCGGCCTCGCCGGTGCCACCGCACCGCCCCATGGCACGTCCGCAGGCCCGTCCGCACGGGTCGCGCTCGCACCGCTGCTCGCCGTCGACGCACCGACGGGGCCGCCGACAGGCCCGCCGACGGGGCCGCCGAGGAAGGAGGGACGCCGATGACGTCGACCCGGCACCGTCCGACCGTCGCTGTCGTCGACGCCGGCGCGATCGCGCGCAACACCGCCCGCCTGCGCACCGCCGCCGGCGACGGCGCCCACGTGTGCGCCGTCGTCAAGGCCGACGGGTACGGGCACGGGCTCGTCACCGCCGCCCGTGCCGCCCTCGCCGGCGGCGCCACCTGGCTCGCCGTCGCCCTCGTCGAGGAGGGGGAGGCGCTGCGGGCCGCCGGCGTCGACGCGCCCGTCCTCGTCCTGTCCGAGCCGCCGCCCGCCGCCGCCGGCGCGCTGCTCGCCGCCCGGCTCACCCCGACCGTCTACCGCCCCGAGTTCCTCACCGCCCTCGAGGACGCGCACGCGGCGGCCGACCCTGACGCCGCACCGGTCGCCGTCCACGTGAAGCTCGACACCGGCATGACCCGCGTCGGCGTCGCCCCCGCCGACCGGGACGCGCTGCTCGCACGGCTCGCCACGTCCGAGCGGCTCGACGTCGAAGGGGTGCAGACGCACCTGGCGCGCGCCGACGAGCTCGACGTGCCCACGACCGCCGAGCAGCTCGCCCGCTTCCGCGCCGGCCTCGACGCGGTCCGCGACGTCGGGCTCACCCCCCGGCTCGTCCACGTCGCGAACTCCGCGGCGACGCTGCACCACACGCCCGCATGGCGGGCCGCCGTCGCCGCCGTCCCCGACGCCGCGCCGCTCGTCCGCACCGGCATCGCGCTGTACGGGCTCGACGCGGGCCCGCAGGTCACCGCCGCCGCCCACGGGCTGGAGCCCGCCCTGCGGCTCGTCAGCGCCGTGTCCCACGTCCGGCACGTCGACGCCGGCACGCCCGTGTCCTACGGGCACCGCTGGTCCGCGCCGGCCGCCGGATGGCTCGCCACCGTCCCCATCGGCTACGCCGACGGGGTGCCCCGGGGGCTCACCGGCCGGCTCGACGTGCTGCACCGCGGCCGCCGCCGTCCCGTCGTCGGCACCGTCACGATGGACCAGGTGCTCGTCTGGTGCGGCGACGACGAACCGGCCCACGGGGACGAGGTCGTGCTGCTCGGCACGCAGGCCGGCCCGGAGGGGGAGGGGCGCATCGGCCTCGAGGAGTGGGCGGAGCGGCTCGACACGATCACCTACGAGCTCGCCACCGGCATCTCCGCCCGCGTGCCGCGTGTCGTCGTCGGCGCCGACCAGGCCGACGCCGCCGCCCCCGCGGCGCAGGACCCGGAGCCGTCCCGTGCGTCGGGGGAGGGACGCTGATGGTGCTCGGCGTCGACGGCGTGCGGGTCGGGACGTGGACGGCGCCCGGTGCGGTCACCGGCTGCACCGTCGTCGTCCCCCCGCCGGGGACCGTCGGGGCGCTGGCCGTGCGCGGCGCCGCCCCCGGCACCCGTGAGGCCGCCGCCCTGTCGCCGGCCGGCACCGTCACCACCTGCCACGCCGTCGTCCTCGCCGGCGGATCCGCCTACGGCCTCGCCGCCGCCGACGGGGTGATGACCCGCCTGGAGGCCGCAGGGGTCGGCCATCCCGTGCCCGGCGCGGTCGTCCCCATCGTCGGCGCCGCGATCGTCCTCGACGCGGCCGTCGGCGACCCGACCGTGCGACCCGGACCGGACGCCGGCGCCGCCGCCTACGACGCCGCCCTCGCCGACGACGCCGCGCCGGTCGAGGGGCGTGTCGGTGCGGGCGCCGGCTGCACCGTCGCGAAGGTCGCCGGCCTCGAGCACGCGTGGCGGTCCGGTCAGGGCGTCGCCGTGCGCCGCGCCGGCGGCGTCACCGTCGCCGCCCTCGTCGTCAACAACGCGCTCGGCGAGGTCGTCGACGCCGACGGGACGTGGCTGGCCCGCGCCCGCGTGCCCGACGGCACCCCCCGCTACCCGCGACTCGACCCCGGGTCCGAACAGGCGGCGGCGGACGCCGGCCGGGCCAACACCGTCATCGGCGTCGTCGTCACCGACGCGCGGCTGACGAAGGCCGACGTGCACCGGGTCGCCGACCTCGCCCACTCCGGTGTCGCCCGGGCGGTCCGCCCCGCCCACACCGCCCTCGACGGTGACGCGCTGTTCGGCCTCGCCACCGGCACCGTCGACGCCGGGCCGGCCGCCGTCGACCTCGTCGCCGACCTCGCCGCCGACGCCGTCGCCGACGCGACGCGCCGGGCCGTGCGCCTCGCGACCGGCGACGCGACGCTGCCCGGCCTCGCCGACGGCTGACCGGCCGCCGGCCGGCGCCCCCGCCTAGCCTGCAGCACGCCTGCACGTCCGGCGGGCGAGGTGAGGTCCGATGCCCGTGCGTGTGCGCACCACCGGTCCCGACGCGACCGCGGCGGTCGGGATGGCGCTGGCCGCCCTGCTGCGGCCCGGTGACGTCGTCGTCCTCGGCGGGCCGCTCGGCGCCGGCAAGACGCGGTTCGTGCAGGGCGTCGCCGCCGGGCTCGGCGTCCCCGGCCGGGTGACGTCGCCCACGTTCGTGCTCGTGCGCCGCCACGCCGGCCGCCTGCCGCTCGTCCACGTCGACGCGTACCGGCTGGACGACGCGGCCGCCCTCGTCACCCTCGACGACGACGTGCTCGCCGACGACGTCGTCACCTGCGTCGAGTGGGGCGGCAACGTCGCCGCGGCGCTGCCCGCCGACCGGCTCGACGTGCAGCTCACCGTCGACGGCGACGTCGCCGACGCACCACGGCGGTGCACCCTCACCCCGCACGGCCCGACCTGGGCCGCACGTCGCGGGCCGCTCGCCACCGCCCTCGGCGACGTCGCCGGCACCGTCGACGGGGTGACGCTCCTGCCGGACGGGCCGGACGGGCCGGACGGGCCGGACGGGTCGGACTCGGCGTCCGGTCCAGCGGCCGAGCGGGGACCTGCGACGGGGGCCGGGACGTGAGGGTCCTCGGCATCGAGACGTCCACGGCCCGCTCGTCGGTCGCGCTCCTCGACGACGGCCGGGTGTGCGCCCACGTCGCCCACGTCGACGCGCGCGGGCACGGCGCGTTCCTCGCCCCCGCGCTGCGCCGCGCCCTCGACGCCGCCGACGGCCCCGTCGACGCCGTCGCCGTCGGGGTCGGCCCGGGGCTGTACACGGGGCTGCGCGTCGGCATGGCGACCGCCGCCGCGTACGCGGCCGCCCGCCACCTGCCCGTCGTCGGCGTCAGCGGCCTCGACACGCTCGCGAGCCGTGCGGCGGCCGACGCCGGTCCCGCCGCCGCGGGGGCGACGTGGGTGACGACGCTCGACGCACGCCGCGGCCAGTGGTTCTGGGCGGTGCACACGGGCGAGCGGCCCGACCCGGTCGCCGGCCC
The DNA here is from genome assembly GCA_913060655.1 of uncultured Nitriliruptoraceae bacterium. Taxonomy (GTDB): domain Bacteria; phylum Actinomycetota; class Nitriliruptoria; order Nitriliruptorales; family Nitriliruptoraceae; genus CSBr16-57R1. The sequence continues at coordinate 52,804 of CAJXTG010000007.1, forward strand.
GCACGTCGGCACACGGGCCGAGCTCGACGCCGACCTCGCCCGCCTCGCCGCCGACGGTCCGGTGCACGTCATCGGCGAGGCCGCCGACCCCACCGAGGCCGCCGACCCCGCCGACCCCGCCGACCCCGCCGGGAAGGAGCCGGACCGGCCCGACGCCGCCGACACCGCCCGGCTCGCCGCCGCCCGCCTCGCCGCCGTGTCCGCCGCCGAACGGGCCGTCACGTTCGCCCCGGCGGCGCTGCGGCCCGTCTACCTGCGCGACGCCGACGTGCGGATCGGCTGGGACGTGCGCGGCGGCCGGGCCGGCATCCCGCCCGGCACCCCGTCCGGCACCTCTTCCGGGACGCCGTCATGATCGTCGAGCGGCTCACCGACCTGCCGGCCGCCGACGGTGCGGACGCCGCCGCGCTCGCCGCGCTCGAGACGGCGACGCAGCTGCGACCGCTGCCCCTCCCGCTGCTGCTCGCCGAGACCGGCGCCGGCCCGCACGCCACCGACGGCGTCGTCCTCGTCGCCCGCGGCCCGGACGGGACGGTCGTGGGGATGGCCAGCGGCCGCCGCATGGTCGACGAGCTGCACGTCCTGCGCCTCGCCGTCGACCCGGCGCACCGGCGGCGCGGGGTCGGCGCGGCCCTGCTCGCCGGCCTGCTCGCCGCCGCGACCGACCCGCCGCTGCGCGCCGTCGTCCTCGAGGTCCGCGCCGACAACACCGCCGCCCGGGCGCTGTACGCCGCCGCCGGGTTCGTCGCCGACGGGCGCCGCCCCCGCTACTACCCCGACGGGGAGGACGCGCTGCTGCTGCGCCGGCCCGTCGACCGGTCCGTCCACCGGCCCGTCGACCGGCCCGTCGCACCGGCGGCCGGTGGCGCGCCGGGGGAGGGACGCTGATGCTGGTGCTCGGCATCGAGACGTCCTGCGACGAGACCGCCGTGGGGATCGTCGAGGACCGGCTGCACCTGCGCGCCGACGTCGTCGCCTCGCAGGTCGACCTGCACGCCCGCTTCGGTGGCGTCGTGCCCGAGGTCGCCGCCCGCGCCCATCTCGAGGCGGTCCTGCCGACCGTCGACCGGGCCCTCGCCGACGCCGGGGTGACCCTCGACGACCTCGACGGGATCGCCGTGACCCGTGGACCGGGGCTCGCCGGCGCGCTGCTCGTCGGCGTCGCCGCCGCGAAGGGGCTCGCGCTCGCGGGTGACGTGCCGCTGCTCGGCGTGAACCATCTGCGTGCCCACCTCGAGGTCGCCCAGCTCGAGCACGGCGACCTCGCCGGGCTCGGCGCACCCGTCGTCGCCCTCATCGTCTCCGGCGGGCACACGAGCATCGTCGCGCTCGAGGCGGACGGGACGATGCGCGAGCTCGGCGCGACCCTCGACGACGCGGCCGGCGAGGCGTTCGACAAGATCGCCCGCTACCTCGGACTGGGCTTCCCCGGTGGACCGGCGATCGACCGGGCGGCACGTGACGGCCGGCCCGACGCGCACGCGTTCCCCCGGCCGATGCTCGACGAGCCCGGCTACGACCTGTCGCTGTCGGGGCTGAAGACGGCGGTCGTGCGCGAGCTCGACCGGCTCGACGCCGCCGGCACGCCGGTGCACCTGCCCGACGTCGCCGCGTCGTTCCAGGAGGCCATCGTCGACGTGCAGGTGCGGCGCACGCTGCGGGCCGCTGCGGACCTCGACGCGCCGACGGTGCTGCTCGCCGGCGGGGTCGCGGCGAACTCGCGCCTGCGCGCCCGGTTCGAGACCGCCTGCGCCGCTGCGGGCGTGCGGCTCGTCGTGCCGGCCCCGCGGCTGTGCACCGACAACGGGGCGATGGTCGCCGCGTCCGGCGCGAACCTGCTGGCCGCCGGCGACGTCGCCGACCTCGCCCTGGAGGTCGACCCGTCGCTGCCGCTGGGGCCGCCGTGATCGGCGGGCTGGCGACGCGCCGCTGGCGCCGCCCCGACCCCGCCGAGCTGGCCGCGCTCGTCGCCGACCTCGAACGCTGGCCCGCCCCCGCCGGCGGGGCCGTGCGCCATCTGCTGCCGCTGGCCGTCATCGACGCGTCCGGCGCGGCGGCGGTGCGCCTCACCGGCACGCCCGGTGCGCGCCGTGACGACGGCACCGTCCCCGTCGGTGTCGCCGTGCGCGCCGCCCGCGACGTCCTCGCCGTCGCCGGTGACGCCCGCACGCTGACCCGGGCGGTCGGCCCGACCCCGTCGTGGCGGCTGCTCGTCGGTGAGCCGTCCGCCGCCGACGCCGTCCTCGCCCGTTCGGCACGCGGCCGCGGGGTCGTGCACGACCAGCGGTACCTCGCCGTCGACGTCGCCGCGCTGCCGGAGCGGGTGGAGGACCCGGGGGTGCGGCCCGCCGAGGCGGACGACGTCGAGGCGCTCGCGGACCTGGCGGTGCGGCTGCACGTCGACGACGGGTTCGGCCCCGACCCCGGCGCCGCCGGCCGGCGCGGCTACCGCGACCGGCTGGCCGTGTCGGTGCGCGCCGGCGTCATCGACGTCGTCGGCCCCCGCGGCCGGCCCGTCGCGAAGCTCGAACGGTCCGTCGACCACCCCCGCTACGGCGTGCAGCTCGCCGGCATCGTCGTCGCCCCCGACCACCGGGGGCGCGGCATCGGCCGCGGGCTCGTCGGGGTCGTGACCCGCCGGGTCGTGGACGCGCGGGCGGCGCGGGGCGAGCCGGCGCCGGCGGTGACGCTGCACACGCGGGCCGAGAACGCCCCGGCGCTGGTCGCCTACGCCGCCGCCGGGTTCCGGGTCGTCGAGCCGTGGAGGCTCGCGGTCGCCTGAGCCGTGGAGGCTCGCGGTCGCCTGAGCCGTGGAGGCTCGCGGTCGCCTGAGCCGGGGTGGCGCAGATCGGTGGATCCGGGGCCGCTCAGCCCTTTGCACTCGCAGGGGGAGAGCGCTAGCGTCCCGCTGGCACTCCCCGAACCCGAGTGCAAACGCCCCGGAGGGGCTCCCAAGGACCCTCCGGGCCCAGTACGGACCTCAGCACGACCATCCGAACCATCCCCCGAAGGAGGGCGAACGTTGGCGACCGACGTCAAGATCAAGCCCCTCGAGGACCGGGTCCTCGTCACGGTCGACGAGAGCGAGCAGACCACCGCGAGTGGCCTCGTCATCCCGGACACCGCGAAGGAGAAGCCGCAGCAGGGCACCGTGATCGCCGTGGGCGCGGGCAAGCGCTCCGACTCCACCGGTGACGTGATCCCCCTCGACGTCAAGGAGGGCGACACCGTCCTGTTCTCGAAGTACGGCGGCACCGAGGTGAAGGTCGGCGGGACCGACTACCTCATCCTCTCCGCCCGCGACATCCTCGCCGTCGTCGGCTGACGACGGACCGAACCCACCACCGCTACCACAGCTACGACTGAGAAGGAGTCTCCGCAATGGCGAAGATCCTGAGCTTCAGCGAGGAGGCACGGCGCCGGCTCGAGAAGGGCGTCAACACCCTCGCGGACGCCGTGAAGGTGACGCTGGGCCCCAAGGGCCGCAACGTCGTCATCGACAAGAAGTGGGGCGCGCCCACCATCACGAAGGACGGTGTCACCGTCGCCCGTGAGATCGAGCTCGAGGACCCCTACGAGAACATGGGTGCCCAGCTCGCGAAGGAGGTCGCGACCAAGACGAACGACGTCGCCGGTGACGGGACGACCACGGCCACCGTGCTCGCCCAGGCGATCGTCAAGGAGGGCCTGCGCAACGTCGCGGCCGGCGCGAACCCGATGGCGCTCAAGCGCGGCATCGACAAGGCCGTCGAGTACGTCGTGAAGGCCGTCGGCGACCAGGCGCGCGAGATCGAGACCCAGGGCGAGATCGCCCAGGTCGCGGCCATCTCCGCGAACAACGACGCGACGATCGGCGGGATCCTCGCCGACGCCATGGACAAGGTCGGCAAGGACGGCGTCATCACCGTCGAGGAGTCGCAGACCTTCGGCATGGACCTCGACTTCGTCGAGGGGATGCAGTTCGACAAGGGCTACATCTCGCCGTACATGGTGACCGACACCGACCGCATGGAGGTCGTGTTCGAGGACCCCTACATCCTCATCGCGAACTCGAAGATCTCGGCCGTCCAGGACCTCGTCCCGGTGCTCGAGAAGGTCATGCAGGCCGGCCGTCCGCTCGTCATCATCGCCGAGGACCTCGAGGGTGAGGCGCTCGCGACGGTCGTCGTCAACAAGATCCGCGGCACCTTCCAGTCGGCGGCCGTGAAGGCCCCCGGGTTCGGTGAGCGCCGCAAGGCCATGCTGCAGGACATCGCGATCCTCACCGGTGGTCAGGTCATCAGCGAGGAGGTCGGCCTCAAGCTCGAGTCCGCCACCCTCGACCTGCTCGGCCGCGCCCGCAAGGTCGTCATCACCAAGGACGACACGACGATCGTCGAGGGCTCCGGCGCCGACGCGGACATCAAGGGCCGCATCAGCCAGATCAAGGCCGAGATCGAGAAGACCGACTCCGACTGGGACCGCGAGAAGCTCCAGGAGCGGCTCGCGAAGCTCTCCGGCGGCGTCGCCGTCGTCAAGGTCGGCGCGGCCACCGAGACGGAGCTCAAGGAGGTCAAGCACCGCATCGAGGACGCGCTGTCGGCGACCCGTGCGGCCGTCGAGGAGGGCATCGTCGCCGGTGGTGGCACCGCCCTGCTCCAGGCCGAGTCCGGCCTCGCCGGGCTCGAGCTCGACGGGGACGAGGCGACGGGTGCGCGCATCATCCACTCGGCGCTGTCCGCCCCGCTGTACTGGATCGCGGCGAACGCGGGCCACGAGGGCTCCGTCGTCGTCGAGAAGGTGCGCGGCATGACCCCCGGCAGCGGCCTCAACGCCCTCACCGGCGACTACGAGGACCTGCTGAAGGCCGGCGTCATCGACCCGGCCAAGGTCACCCGCTCGGCGCTGCAGAACGCCGCGTCGATCGCCGGGCTGCTCCTCACCACCGAGGCGCTGATCGCCGACAAGCCGGAGCCCGAGGCCCCGGCCGCCGCCGGCGGACACGACCACGGCATGGGCGGCATGGACTTCTGAGCCACGCCGCACCGTTCGAGGGAGGCCCCCGCCACGGCGGGGGCCTCCCCGCGTTCCGGGCCACGACGGGCCCCACCGATAGGCTCCGACGACGATGAGCGACCTCCAGCGCCCGCCCGCCAGCCCGTCCGCCGGCCCGCCCGACACCCCCGGGACGGCCGCCGCGCCCCGTGCACTCCCGCCGCTGTGGGCCGTCGAGCTGCTCGACGTCCTCGGCCGGCGCGGACGCTTCGCCGTCGTCCTCGCGGCCGTCCTCAGCGCCCTCGGCCTCGTCGCCGCCCTCACCGTCCCCGACGTCGTCGCACCCTCCGCGCTCGTCGGCGTGCTCGTCGGCCTCACCACGCTGGCCGTCGGCATCGCCCTCGCGCTCGCGCTCGACGCGCTCGACGTGCGCGTCCGCGGCCCCCGCCACGTCCGCTCCAGCGGCGGAGAGCTCGTCGCGCTGCTGCCGGAGGACGCCGCCGCCCGTGACGCGTCCGACCTCGCCGCCGCCGTCCGCGCGGTGCACCCCGCCGGCTCGACCCTGCACCTCGGGGTCGCCCCCGTCGGCGAGGACCTCACCTCCGCGGGCGCGTGGGCGCGAGCGCTCGCCGAGGCGCTCGCCGACGCCGGCTCGTCCGTGCTGCTCGTCGACGTCGCCACCGGCACGACCGGCGGCCGCGGCATCCTCGAGGTCGTCCGCGACCGCGTCCCCCTCGCCGACGTCGTCACCTACGCCGACGGACGCACCCTCGCCGTCGCCGGCCCGGGCGCCGACCGCGCCCAGGCGCTGCAGGCGCTCGTCACCCTGCCGACCGTGCTGCCCGCCGACGTCGACGTGCTGCTCGTCGCCCTGCCGCCCGTCGTCACCCGCACCGCCGTGAACGCGTCGCGCGTGCTCGACCAGGTGCTGTTCGTCGCCGAGGCGAACCTCACCTCCCGCGTCGAGCTGATGGCGTCGCTCGACGCGCTGCGTGTCGCCGGCTGCGCCCCGCAGGTCATCCTCGTCGACGAGGGCACCTACCGGGTGTTCCGCCCCGGCACCGACGGCCCGGCCCGCTCCTCGACACGGATCGACCCGGTGCCGCTCGGTGGCGCCACACCGCCCGCCGCCGTCACCCCGACGCCGGTCGCCGCCCCCGTCGACCCCGCACCACCGGCCGTGCCGGCGCCTGCAGCGGAGCCGGAGCCTGCACCGGAGCCGGCGCCCGCACCGGAGCCGGAGCCCGCACCGGCGGCTGCACCCGCGCCTGAGCCTGAACCCGAGCCCGGCCCTGCACCGGAGCCGGCGCCGGAGCCGACGTCGCCGCCGCGCATGGCGGGGGAGCCGTCCTCACCGCTGCGCACCGTCGACGTGCTCGAGGCCGCCGCACGCGAGCAGGCCCAGACGACGCTGGACGCCGCCTCCGTCGACACCGTCCCGCTGCAGCGCGACGAGGTCGTCACCGGACCGCCGCCCGAGCCGCAGCCGGCACCGGAGCCCGAGCCGGAGCCCGAGCCGGAGCCTGCGCCCGAGCCGGCGCAGGCCTCAGCTCCGGCACCGGAGCCCGCGCCCGAGCCGCCGCCGGCTCCGGCGGGCCACGACGACCGCACGACCGAGCTGACCGTCGACCCCGGTCCGACGCCCGCATGGGCCTCCGTCGAGGACGAGGAGGACCTGCTGCGGACCACCGTGCAGATGAGCGCGTTCAGCGAGGAGCTCGAGCTCCGCGATGAGGACTGACCGCGCGGCACGACCGTCCGCGCGGCTCACGAGGTGGGTGGCCGCGCTCCTGCTCGTGCCGCTCCTCGCCGCCTGCGGCGGGTCCGACCGGATCGAATGGCCCGGCGTCCGGCTCGACCTGCCCGAGGGGTGGGAGCTCGTCGCGCAGGAGACGGTCCGCCTCGTCCTCGCCGACCACGTCGCCGCCGAGGGGGAGCGCGGCGTCCACGTCACGTTCCTCCGCGAGCCGGGCACGCTGCCCGACGACTGGCGGCGCCGCATCGCCGACCAGGGCCTGACCCTCGAGTCGGACACGCAGGTCCTCATCGCCGGCGACGTGCCCGCCACCCAGCTGATCGTCCTCGCGAGCACCGACGGGGTGCCCGTCCGGCAGGTCATCCTCGTCGTCGCGTCCCGCGGGCTCGTCATCTCCGTCGACCCCGTCCTCGCCCCCGGCGAGCAGGACGGGCCGGAGCTGCTCCTCGAGTCCCTCGACGGTGTCCGGGCCATGCTGGACACTGTCGAACTGGCCCTGCCGGAGTTCGGATGACCGCCCGCACGGGCTAGCGTCCCTGCCGGGCGCACGGCCCACGAGCGCGGCATGGATGGGGGAGCAGCATGAGGATCGCCATCGTCGGGGTCGGCCACGTCGGGCTCGTGTCCGCCGCCGCGTTCGCCCGCTGGGGCCACGACGTCGTCGGCTACGACGACGACGCCGAGAAGGTCGCGACGCTGCAGGACGGGCGCGCCTGGTTCTACGAGCCGGGCCTGCAGGAGCTCCTCGACGAGGTCATCGCCGCCGGCCGGCTGCGCTTCACCGCCGACCCGGCCGAGGCGATCGGTGGCGTCGAGGCCGTGTTCGCCTGCGTCGGCACGCCGCCGCTCGAGGACGGCAGCCCCAACCTCGCCTACCTCGAGGCCGTCGCCCGCACCGTCGCCGAACACTCCGACTCCGACACGCTGCTCGTCGAGAAGTCGACCGTGCCGGCGAGCACCGGCCGTCGCCTCGAGCAGGTCATCGCCCGCGAGCAGACACGCCTCGGGAAGTCGCTGCGCATCGAGGTCGCCTCCAACCCCGAGTTCCTCCGGGAGGGCACGGCCGTCGAGGACACGCTCCACCCCGACCGCATCGTCTACGGCACCTCCAGCGACTGGGCCCGTGACGTGCTGCGCCGCGTCTACCAGCCGCTCGTCGACGAGGACGGCTGCCCCGTCGTCGAGACCGACGTCGCCACCTCCGAGGTCATCAAGCACGCGTCGAACGCGTTCCTCGCGACCCGCATCTCGTTCATCAACGCCGTCGCCCGCATCTGCGACCAGGTCGGCGCGGACGTCGAGGTCGTCGCCGACGGCATGGGCCACGACGCGCGCATCGGCCGCGGGTTCCTCTCCGCCGGGCTCGGCTACGGCGGCTCGTGCTTCCCCAAGGACGTCGACGCGTTCGCCCATCTCGCCCGTCAGGTCGGCGTGCCGTTCCGCCTCCTCGACGAGGTCCGCGCGATCAACGTCAGCCAGCGGCGCCTCATCGTCGACAAGCTGCGGCAGGAGCTGTGGCACCTCGACGGCAAGACGATCGTGCTGCTCGGTGCGGCGTTCAAGCCCGGCACCGACGACCTGCGCGAGGCGCCCGCGGTGCACCTGACCCGTGAGCTCGCCGAGGTCGGCGCCGACGTCCGCGTCTACGACCCCGTCGCGACGGCCCAGATGGAGGCGATGTTCCCCGGCCTCGCGACCTTCGACGACGTCACCCCGGCCCTCGCCGGCGCGCACGCCGCCGTCGTGTGCACCGAGTGGGAGCAGGTGCGGGCGCTCACCCCCGACGACTACCTGCGTGCGCTCGCCTACCCGATCGTCGTCGACGGTCGCAACGCGCACGATCCGGACGTGATGCTCGACGCCGGCCTGCGCTACCACTCCATCGGCCGTCGCAGCGCCGCCGGTCAGGCGGGCTGA
>CAJXTG010000008.1 GCA_913060655.1 uncultured Nitriliruptoraceae bacterium
TCGCCGACCCGACGCACGGTGCCGCAGGGTCCTCCGGTCCGTCGCGACGGGCCGTTCGGATGTCCGCACCGGTGCTCAGCGCGGCGTGATGACCCTGCAGGTCGGACCCCGAGCCGAGACGAGCCGTGCGTCGAGCGTCACGAGGGGGAGGCCGGACGACCCGGCGACCGCGACGTACCAGGCGTCGGAGGGCCTGACGGAGGGGCGGAGCTCCCTGACGCGTGACGCGACGGCCTCGGAGGGCATCAGCGTGCGGTCGAGCCGGACCGGACGGCCGATCCGTCTCACAGCTGCGGACGACGCCCGCGCGGCGTCGCGACCCTGGACGCGCCGCTCGTCGTGGTCGCCTGCGACGTCGGTCAGGCCACCTTCTGAATCCGCTGTCTCCCTCCCCCGCTCTGGCCTCAACCGTGACCGGGGGCTAGCCCAACGCCAGCCCGGTGAAGTCAGGCGTCTCACCGGCACCGCTGGTACCAAACGCTCACCTTGGTCCCAAGGAATTCGATGGTGACCCTGTTCAGGAGTCCGACCCGTGCAGGTGCGGCGCCGAAGATGGCCGTCCTGCGGGTGTCGAAGTGGACAGTGCGCCGCCTCGGTCGTGGCGTCCCGTCGCTCGCGCTGCTGCTGGCCGCTCTGGGTACGTCGATGCCCGATGCCGAGGCATCGGCGACGATCTCGCAGGTCGGTTCGGATATCGATGGTGAGGCGGGCGGCGACCGGTCGGGTACCAGCGTGTCGTTGAGTTCGGATGGGTCGCGGGTCGCCGTCGGTGCCCCCCAGGGGGGTGCTGCGGGGCATGTGCGGGTGTACGACTGGGATGGGTCGGCGTGGGTGCAGGTCGGTTCGGATATCGATGGTGAGGCGGGCGGCGACCGGTCGGGTACCAGCGTGTCGTTGAGTTCGGACGGGTCGAGGGTCGCCATCGGCGCCTCCCAGAACGACGGGACGGGGAGTGCTGCGGGGCACGTGCGGGTCTATGCCATCGCCTCGGACGTCGGTTCGGACGTGGAGTCGAGTGTCGTGCCGAACGTGGTCTCCCGCCTCGCGGTCTCGTGCGCTCCGGCAGTGCCGTCGGCTGGCGTCTCGGTCGCGTGTGCGGTCACCGGTGGGGATCCGCACATCGACATCCTCTGGCGTGCGGCGTACAACCCGGTCTTCGCCGAGGCGGGCGTCACGCTCGACGACACAGGATCGGGGGAGTTCTCGTTCGTCGTTCCCGCGGAGGCCGTCGGTCAGGAGCTCACGGTGGAACTGGTGGAGTGGCTCGCTCCGGTGTCGCTCGGCGTCGTCGGCGGTCCGGTACCGAATTCGGTCCCATCGGGTGGTGGTCCGATGCCGGTCTGGTGGCTCGTGATGCTCCTGGTCGCTGGTGGGCTGCTGGTGCGTCGTGTCGCGACCGTGGGTGCGCGCGGCTGATCGTCACGGTTCTCCACAGGTGTCCGCCCGAGTCTTCCTGGCGGGCACCGGTGCGTGCAGGCTCTCGGGATGCCTGCGCTGCTCGTCGTCCTCGTCCTGCTGGCCTCCGGGTGCGCCCCGGGCGGCTCGCGCAGCGACGGGATCCCGACCGCGGACGCACCGTTCACGCTGACCGCTTTTGACGTCGGTCAGGGCGACGCGTTCCTGCTCCGCGCCGATGGCGCGACCGTGCTCGTCGACACGGGGGAACCCGACGCGGACGTCGTCCGGCTGCTGCGTTCGGAGGGGGTCGAGCGGCTCGACGCCCTCATCATCACCCACGCCCATCTCGACCACGTCGGCGGAGCACCCGACGTCCTCGCGAGCCTGCCCGTCGGGGTCGTCTGGATGCATCCGGTGCCTGCCGTCGACGACGTGGTCCCCGAGTACGCGCGCACGCTCGAGGAGGCGCGGCGGCGCGGTGTGCCGGTGCGTGGGCCGCCCGCCGGGGCGCGCGTCGCGATCGGTGCGCTCCACCTCGACGTCCTCGGGCCACCCCCGGGTCGGCCGTACGCGTGGACGGGGAGCGAGCGCAACAACACGTCGATCGTCGTGCGGGCCTCCGTCGACGGTGCGGGCAGCGTCCTGCTCGCCGGCGAGGTCGAGCGGGAGGCGCAGGCGGACCTGCTCGCCAGCCGCGCCGATGCGCTGCGCGTCGACGTGCTCGTCGTGCCCCACCACGGGTCCCGCACGTCCGACCCCGCCTTCCTCGCGGCGACGCGCGCCCGCACGGCGGTGCTCAGCGTCGGCGCGGGCAACCGGCACGGTCACCCCCATGCGGAGACGCTCACGGCCCTGGAGCGGGCCGGGATGCGCCTGCACCGCACCGACCGCGACGGGACCGTCCGCATCGCCGTGCGCCACGGTTAGCCTGCCCGCACGCGCCGCCGGCGCGCCGTCGGAGGAGGGACCGTGCCGCAGGTGCTCCTCGTCGTCGGTCCCGACCCGCTGCTGTGCGAGCGCGAGGTGGAACGGCGGCTCGCCGCCGTCGCCGAGGACGGCGTCCCCACCCACGTGCAGCGGCATGACGCGGCCGAGCTCGACGCGCTGCCCGAGCTGCGCACCGCGTCACTGCTCGAGGAGCGCACCTGCGTCGTCATCCGCGGCGTCGAGGCGCTCTCCGGCGAGGCGAACCGGCCGCTGCGCGAGCAGCTCGAGCAGTACGCGGCGTCGCCCGACCCGACGAACCTGCTCGTGCTCGTCGCCCGCAGCGTCGGGCGCATCCCCACCCTCGCCAAGGCCGTCGCGGCGGCGGGGGAGAAGGTCGACGTCGCCGTCCCCGCCGATCACGACCGGCGTGGCTGGGAACGGCACATCAGCGACGAGTTCGCCCGCGCCGGACGGCAGGCCGACCCTGCCGCGGTCAGCGCGGTGCTCGGGCACGCCGGCAACGATGCGGGCGTCATCGCCTCCCAGGTCGCGACGATCGTCCACGCCACCGACGCGGGACGCACCATCACCGTCGACGACGTCGAGGCGGTCACCGCGGGGCAGGGCCGCACCTCCGCGTTCGCCGTCGCCGACGCGATCGAGCGCCGCGACCCGGGCGCGGCGCTCCTGGCGCTGCGCGGCGCGATGGGTGCGGGGGAGGCCCCGCTGCGCATCGTCGGCGCGCTGACCTTCCGGTTCCGCCAGCTGCTGCAGGCCCGTGCCGGTGCCGACGCCCGCGACATCGGCATCCCACCGGGCCGGCTCACGCACCTGCGGCGCAGCGCCCAGGCGTTCCTGCCCGGTGAGCTCGCCTGGTGCCACGACCGCCTCGGCCGGCTCGACGTCGAGCTGAAGGGCAGCGACCTGCCCGACGACGTGCTCATGGACGTCGCCGTCGTCGAGCTGGCGACGTCACGGGCACCCGGGGCACCGTTCGATCCGACCGCACCACGGCCCTGAGACGAGCACGACCCCGCCGGAGCGGGGTCGTCGTCGGTGCGGGGGGGCGGTCAGTCTCGCAGTGCCTTCAGCGCCGCCGCCATGCCGGACTTGCGGTTGGCCGCCTGGTTGCGGTGGATCACGCCCTTCTGGGCGGCCTTGTCGAGCTCACGGGCGGCCTCGGCGTACGCCGTCTCGGCCGCGCCCGCGTCGCCCGAGCCGAGCGCCGTGCGGAAGCGCCGCACGGCGGTGCGGGTGCGCGAGCGCACGATGACGTTGCGCTGCCGGGCGGTCTCGTTCTGCCGGTTGCGCTTGACCTGGGACGCGATGTTCGCCATCGGGTGACCTCTGCTCTCACACGGAAGCGCCGCCCGCAGGCGGCGCGGAGGGGAGGATAGCGGGCCGGGGGCCGGGCGGCGACCCCGCCACGGCGGGCTCGGGCCCTCGGCACGGCGGGCTCGGGCCCTCGGGGGGGCCGGAGGACCCCGAGAAATGCAGGAGCCCCGCCGCAGCGGGGCTCATGCCGACCGGCAGCCGTACGACCACAGATGGAACGAGGGACGCCGGTCCCGGGCGAGGATCAGGCCTGGCGGACGTCCGCCGCCTGGAGGCCCTTCTGGCCGTTGACGACCTCGAAGACGACCTTCTGACCCTCGTCGAGGGACTTGTAGCCATCCATCTGGATCGCGGAGAAGTGGACGAACACGTCGTCCCCACCGTCGTCGGGCTGGATGAAGCCGAAGCCCTTGTCGGCGTTGAACCACTTTACGGTGCCTGAAGGCATTGTTCTCATTCCCTACGTGACCACGTCCGTCGGAGGGTTTCCGCTTTTCGGAGACGCGACACCCCGACCGGGTGTGGAGGCCGGAACGGTACCGGACCCCCGGACGCGGCGCCACCGTCGGTCCCGTGCCCTGTGGACCGCTGCGGGCCGTAATCTGCCGTCCTCACACGCCAGCCCGCGTGCCGCCCCGCCGGGACCGCCGGCCACCGGAGGATGCCGACCACCGTGACCTACCCGCAGGCGCGCATCCGCAACTTCTGCATCGTGGCCCACGTCGACCACGGCAAGTCGACCCTCGCCGACCGGATGCTGCAGGTCACCGGCTCCATCGACCCGCGCAAGATGCGGGACCAGTACCTCGACCGCATGGACATCGAGCGGGAGCGGGGCATCACCATCAAGGCGCAGACGGTCCGCATGCCGTACCGGCCGCTCGGGGACGTCGGCGACGAGTACCTCCTCAACCTCATCGACACGCCGGGGCACGTCGACTTCTCCTACGAGGTGTCGCGGGCCATCGCCGCCTGCGAGGGCGCGGTCCTGCTCATCGACGCGGCGCAGGGGCTCGAGGCGCAGACGCTCGCGAACCTCTACCTGGCGCTCGAGGCGGACCTCGAGATCATCCCGGTGCTCAACAAGATCGACCTGCCTGCCGCCCGGCCCGACGAGATCGCCGAGGAGATCGGGTCGATCCTCGGTGTCGAGCCGGCGAGCATCATCCGCATCAGCGCGAAGGACGGCACCAACGTCGACGCGGTGCTCGACGCGGTCGTCGACCGGGTCCCGCCCCCGGCGGGTGATGCGGACGGTCCGACCCGCGCGCTCGTGTTCGACTCCGTGTACGACCCCTACCGCGGCGCGCTCGTCTACTTCCGGATCGTCGACGGCCGGCTGCGACGCGGCGACCGGATCCGCATGCTCGCCACCGGCTTCGAGGGCGAGGTCGACACGCTCGCGGTGCAGTCGCCCGACGAGGCCGCCGTCGACGAGCTCGGCGTCGGCGAGGTCGGCGTGCTCGCCGCGGCGATCAAGTCCGTCGAGAGCGCGAAGGTGGGGGACACGATCACGCGGGCGGGCCGCGACGCGGCGCACGTCCCCCCACTGCCCGGCTACCAGGAGCCGCTCCCGATGGTGTTCTCGGGGCTGTTCCCGCTCGACTCCGACGACTTCCCGCTGCTGCGCGACGCGCTGGAGAAGCTGCGCCTCAACGACGCGTCGTTCACGTTCGAGCCGGAGACGTCCGTCGCGCTCGGGTTCGGGTTCCGCTGCGGGTTCCTCGGGCTGCTCCACCTCGAGATCGTCATGGAACGCATCGACCGCGAGTTCCGCATCCCGCTGGTCACCACCGCGCCGTCGGTGCGCTACCGCGTCACGCTCACCGATGCACCCGGCGAGGACGGCCTGCCGCGCACCGTCGAGGTGCCCAACCCGCAGGACATGCCCGAGGCGGGCCGTATCGCCACCGTCGCCGAACCGACCGTGACCGCCCGCATCCTCACCCCCAAGGACGCGCTCGGCCCGATCATGCAGCTGTGCGAGCAGCGGCGCGGCGAGATGCTGGCGATGGACTACCTGACGCCGGAGCGGGTGGAGCTGCGGTACCGGCTGCCGCTCGCCGCGACCGTCACCGACTTCTTCGACCAGCTCAAGTCGCTCAGCCGCGGGTACGCGTCGATGGACTACGAGCTGTCCGACTACGTCGAGGCGCCGCTGGTGCGCGTCGACCTGCTGCTCAACGGCGACCCGGTCGACGCGTTCAGCGCGATCGTGCACCGCGACGACGCCTATCACTTCGGCCGGACGATGACCGAACGGCTCAAGGAGCTCATCCCCCGGCAGATGTTCGACATCCCCGTGCAGGCGGCGATCGGCGCGAAGGTCATCGCCCGGGAGACGATCAAGGCGCGTCGCAAGGACGTGCTCGCCAAGTGCTACGGCGGTGACGTGTCGCGCAAGCGCAAACTGCTCGAGAAGCAGAAGGAGGGCAAGAAGCGCATGAAGTCCGTCGGGTCGGTCGAGATCCCGCCGGAGGCGTTCGTGTCGGCGCTGCGGGTGTCGCGCGATGGCTGAACCCGACCCGTCCCCGCGCGAGCCGGACCCGACCGTGCCCCCGCCGGCCCCCGACGCGCCACCGCCGCACCCGCCGGTGCCGGCGCCCGGCGGCGCGGAGGACGTCGACCCGCGCGCCGGCATCCCCGACGGCTCGGACAGCGACCTGTGGGTGTTCTCGTTCGACGGGCTGCTGCGGGCGCAGGAGGCGATGCTCGCCGTGTCCCGGCTGGCGTCCCGACGTCACCTCGACCTCGAGGACGCGGTGATCGTGACGCTGCGCCGCGGCCGGGTCCGCCTGCTGCAGACCCGCGACATGAACCCGGCGCAGGGGGCGGTCGGTGGGGCGTGGTTCGGCACGATCGCCGGCCTGTTCGCCGGCCTGCCGCTCGTCGGTGCGGCGCTGGGCGCGGCGGCCGGCGGCGTGTACGCGCGGCTGCGGGACTTCGGCATCGCCGACGCGGAGATGAAGGCGTTCGGCCGCTCGCTCGAGGGCGACCGGGCGGCCCTGTTCCTGCTGGTGCGGGACTGCCACCGGATGCGGGCGCTGCACGAGGTGTCGCGCTTCCCCGCCCGGCTCGAACGCTCCAGCGCCGACGAGGACCTCGTCGAGCTGGTCCGTCAGCGGCTCGCGGTCGACCCGTGGGACGGCTGACCGCACCGGACACGGCCGACGCGGGCACGCCGGCGCGCGGCTGGCTCGACGCGCCCCTCGAGTCGGGGTCGGCCGCCGGGTTCGGCGTCTACCTGCACGTCCCGTTCTGCCACCACCGCTGCGGCTACTGCGACTTCGCGACCGAGGCGGTCGGTGGGCTCGCCGACGACGACCGTGACGCGCTGCTGCGCCGCTACGTCGCCGCGTTGGAGCGTGACCTCGCGACGCAGGCGGCGACGGTGGGGGAGCGTGCGGTCACGTCCGTGTTCGTCGGCGGCGGCACGCCGACGCTGCTGCCGCCGGACCTGCTCGCGCGGGTCGTCGGGCTGGTCGGCCGCGAGCTCGACGTCGCCGCCGACGTCGAGCTGACCGTCGAGTGCAACCCGGAGACCGCGGACGTGGACCGCTTCGCGGTCCTCGCCGACGCCGGCGTCGACCGGGTGTCGATGGGGGCGCAGTCGTTCGACGCGGGCGTGCTCGCCGTGCTGGAGCGGCGGCACCGCCCGCGGCGGACCGCCGAGGCGGTCGCGCTCGCCCGCGCCGCCGGCATCCCGCGCGTCAGCCTCGACCTGATCTACGGCACGCCGGGGGAGGACGCGGCCGCGTGGCGCGACAGCCTCGCGGCGGTGCTCGCCCTCGGTGTCGACCACGTGTCCGCCTACGCGCTCGGGGTCCACGCGAACACGCCGCTCGGGCGGGCGGTCGCCGCCGGCACGGTCCCCGCGCCCGACGACGACGTGCAGCGCGAGCGGTTCGACGACCTGCGCCAGCTGCTGCGGGGCGCCGGGTTCGTCCACTACGAGCTCGCCAACCTCGCACGCACCGACGCGCTGCGGTCCCGCCACAACGTCCTGTACTGGCGTCATGGGGACTACCTCGGTGTCGGCGTCGGGGCGCACGGGCATCACGACGGACGCCGCTGGTGGACGACCCGCTCGACCGCCCGCTACCTGGCCGCGCTCGAGCAGGACGTGGCCGACGGCGGCGTGGCGCGTGACGCGTCGGGTCGGGTGCGCGACGTCACCGAGGAGGAGCGGCTCGACGACGAGGCGCGGGCGCTCGAACGGCTCCTGCTGGGCCTCCGGCTCGCCGAGGGCCTCCATCCGCGTGACGTCCCGCCGATCGCCCGTGAGGCGCTCGAGTCGGCGGTCGCCGACGGGCTGGTCACCACCGCGTGCGGTCGGCTGCAGGCGACGGCGGACGGCTGGTTCCTGCTCGACGAGGCCGTCCGACGCCTGACGGCATGATGCGCGACGGACGGACCGCGCCGGGGTGACGGCCCAGCGTTCAGGGTGCGGCGGTGCCGCAGTGGGCGAGCGCGCGCCGCACCAGCCGGTCGTGTCCGGCGGACAGCTCCGAGACGACGCCGTGCCCGAGCGCCTCGGCGGGGGTCAGCCAGGAGAACTCGAGCGCGTCCTGCGACGGCGCGCAGGTGCCGTCGACGGGGACGACGAAGCACAGCGCGACCGCGTGCTGGCGCGGGTCGTGGAAGCCGGTGCGCTCGGGGTCGGGGAAGTACTCGACGACGGTGAACGGGGCGACGCCCGTCGGCAGCTGCGGCTCCGCGTCCGGTCCGAGGTCCTTCGTCAGGTGCCGCCACAGCGCCTCGCGGACGGTCTCGCCGAGGAGCACGCGTCCCGACACGATCGCGCGGGAGATGGTGCCGTCCGGCTGGGGGCGCAGCAGCAGCCCGATCCGCTCGATGCGACCGAGGTGGTCCACCCTGACGGGGACCGCCTCGACGTACACCATCGGGACCCGGTCGCGGGCGTCATCGAGCTGGTCCGGCTCCAACCAGCCCGGGCGGGCCTCCGTCGTCCCCGTCGTCATCGGCTCCCCGTCCTCGTCGCGTCCGTCCCCGACGGCTCCGTCCCGGTCGTGTCCGTCCCCGGACACACGAACGCCCCGGGCGCCCTTGCGGGCCCACCGGGGCGTCGCGGATGGGCGCGCGCCTCTGGAGAGCGCGCCCATCTCCCGGGTCGTGACCCCGAAGGGTCCTCGCCGGGCCGGGCCTTCGCCTTCCGCGTCCGAGCGCGGCCGGTCGTCGACCCTTCGGCGTGCGTCCCGGACCTCCCCGAGGGGACCTCCGGTCCGGCGAGCTCCCCGTCGCACCACCCGGAGGTGGGCGCCGCAGGTCCTCGCCCGGTCGGCCTCACGGCCGTCCGTCCGCCTGCACGGTCCCGCTGCGTCGGGCCGCGCGATCCTTCGGGCGGTGACAGGCGCCCTGGATCCGGTCGTCCGCCTCTCGACGGTCCGACCCGGTGTCGCCTCCACCCCCGAAGGGGCTTCGGACGGTCATCCTCGCTCCGAGGCCTCGGAGCCGGTGACGGCCGCGGTCCTCTCGGACCCTCCACCTCCGCCGCCGGGGCCTGTCCGCCCCTCCGGCGACCCGTCAGGGTGTCGCAGTTCCGTTCCCGACAGGACTGAGGACCGTACGGACGGCGCGGCGATCTGTCCAGAGGAATCGGGGAAGTCACAGGAAAGCCACAGGCTGTCCGCAGGTCATCCGCAGCGGATGGTCGCTCGCTGCGCGGCCCATGCGGAGGTCGCACCGCGTGTCGCGCTCGATCGGCGTCCGCGCTGCACCGCGGACGCGGGCTCAGCGGACGCGGTAGAGGTGTGCGGGACGGCCGCGCATCGGGCGTCCGGAGGCGTCGACGTACTGCTGGACCTCGCGGGTGCGGACGACGAGGCCGTCGGCCACGTACCGGGCGATGCGGCCGCGGGCGGCCTCCACGGACAGCCCGGTCCGCTCCGCGAGCTCGCGGACCGTGAACTCGCTGCGCCCGACCTCGTCGAGCACCTGCTGGCGATCCTTGGTCATCATCGGGGCCTCCCTGCCGCGGTCGTACGGACCGCCGCGTCGTCACGTCCGGCGCATGCCCCACCCGGTCGCCGGTGCCGCCCGGAGGCGGTGGCCGACGTCCGTCACCCGTGGCGTCGGGCCACCGGTGCAACCGTCACTTTGGACATTCTACCGAGGGGGTCGGGGGCATCTCTGTAGCCTGCACAGTTCACCCCCGGACCCTCACGGGGCCCTCACGGGGCCCGTGAGGGCCCCTCCGGCCCCGAACAGCCCGGGCGGCCCGAGCGGCCCCGGCGGCCCTGGCGGCCGTGGCGGTCCGGGCGCCCGAGGAGGACGTCGTGCCGGCCCCACCCCCCACCCCGACCCCGGACCCGACCCCGGACCCGACCCGCGAGCCGTGGGCGGCGTACGCCACGGCGGTCGTCGAGGTCACCGTGGGCGACGAGCGGTTCGTGCTGACCCCGACGGCCGTGGCGTCCGGCACGCCGCCCGGCCCGGACACGGGCCTGCCCGACGCGCTGCGCCCGCTGTGGGTCGTCACCGCCGCGGACCCCTACCCGCAGCGGCTCACGCCCGCGCAGAACGCGGCGCGCAACGCGCGGCTCCGCGCCGAGCTCGAAGGCGGCGGGCTGCGCGTCCTCGACGCCCTCGGACGTGCCCCCGACGGCTCCACCGCCGAGGTGTCGCTGGCCGTCACCGGGACGGACCGCGCGACGGTGCTGGCGCATGCCGCCGACCACGACCAGCTCGCCGTCTACGAGATCGACGACCGCATCCGGTGCGTCAGCGTCGACGGCGCCCACGAGGTCACCGCGCGCCCCTACACCACCAGCATCGTCAGGCGGGCGCGCCGCCCGCGGTGAGCAGGGCGCACGACAGCCCCCAGCCGAGCGCCGCGTCGGCACCCAGGTCCTCCAGATGGCCGGTCACCGTCGCCCCCAGCACCGTCGGTCCCGTCGCGTCGTCGGTGAGGCGCAGCCGTGCCCGCACGAGGCGACCGTCGGCGGTCGCCGCGACCGCCGTGCGCTCCACCGTCGCACGTCCCGGCGTGTCGGCGAACGCGAGCAGCGCCAGGTGCCAGGGCCGCACCGGCACGGCCGTCGTCGCACCGACGAGCTCGTCGCCGTCGGCCACGGTCAGCAGCGCCCAGCCGCTCACCTCCGGCGGGTCGGCCGGAGCTGTCGCGGGAGCGTCGGCCACCCCCAGCAGCTCGACCGCGGCGCGGGTGCGCTCCGCGAGCGCGTCGATCCCTGCGGTGCGGGGAGCCTGTGGCTCGACGGCGAGCAGCGTGTGGGAGAGCACGACGTCGAGCAGCCGCGGTCCGGGGATGCGGGCGACCGCGTCCCGCGCGCGGCGCGCGTCGTGCTCCGCCGCCCGTGCGAGCAGCGCGTCGGGGGAGACCGCCAGGTCGTCGAGCACCGTCGCCCTCCGGCACCCGGCCGGGTCGGGTGCCGTCGCAGCATGCCCGACCGCCCCCTCCGGACCGTGGAGGTGTGACCGTCGGGCCGGATCGCACGCCGGGCCGCACGCCGGGCCGCACGCCGGATCGCACGCCGCTCAGCCCTCCGGGTGCCACCCCTCGAGGGGCCAGCCGAGGGCGTCGAGCAGTGCGGCGGCCGCCGTGACCGCCCGGCGGGCCACCACCGCGGGCGCCTCGTCGGCGTCCGTGGCCGTCACCGTCGCGGTCAACGCCGTGCGCGCATCACCACGGTGGCGCGACCACGTCGCACCGGGGACGCCGGTGGGGTCGACGGCGGCGAGCGCACGGCGTGCGCGGCGTCCCCGGCCGTCGAGGGTGAGCCGCACCGCGGCGGGTGCGCCCGGTCCCGCCGGCACGACGCGCAGCACCAGGCGTCCGGTCGCGGCCGCCGTGAGCGACGCGGCGAACCGGTTCAGCCGTGAGCCCGGTGCGCAGGAGACGACCGCGCACGTGCCGCGGTCGGTCAGCCGGGTCACCAGCTCCTCCGCCCGCGCCGACAGCGTCCCCGCGCGGCTCGTGGCCGCCATGGTCACGGGCACGCGTGAGGGCCGTCCGCGGGCGACGCGCGGCGGCGCCGCGCGCGGTGACCCGGCGAGCTCCGCCTGCAGCAGCGCCGACGCGTCCTGCAGGCGCCGGAACGCCGCCGCGTCCCCACCGTGGTCCGGATGGTGCGTGCGAGCGAGCTCGCGGAAGCGCGCGCGCAGGACGGCCGGGTCGAGCGGGTCGTCGAGACCGAGCAGGGCGAGCGCGGTCCGACGGTCCATCGCCCCTGCCCCCGCGTCCGGAGGGTCCGTCCGGCCCGCGGCCGCGCAGGCTAGGGCCGTCGCCTAGCGTGCCCGCGACGTCGGTGCCACCCGACCGGCGCGAGTGCGAGCACGGGTGCGGGCGCGGCTGCGGGCGCGCGGACGAGGGGGAGTCGTGGACGTCGACGTCGAGGCGCTCGTCGCCGGACTCGTGCAGGACCGGCCCGACCCCGCCGACCCCGTCGCCGTCGCCGCGTGGATGCACCGCACCCTCGAGGTGCTCCATACGCCCGTCTACCGGTCGCGCGAGCTGCGGGCCGCGCTCGCCGAGGACGGCATCACCGACCGCATGGGCGCCTACCTCGCGCAGCGGTCCGCGCCGCTGGGGCCGGTCGGTGCCGGCGTCGTCACGGCGACGTTCTACGGGTTCGCCCCGACGGTCGTCGCCGCCCACCTGCCCGGCGTGTGGGACGTCGTCACGCCCGAGCGCGTGCTCGCGCGCACGCTCGACGCGATGGACACCCTCCTCGGTCGTCTGCTCGCCGACCGGGCCGACGCCGTGGCGGAGCTGCTCGAGCTGCTCCGGCCCGTCGCCGCCGCGCACCCGACGGTCGGCCGTCCCCTCGCGGCCGCCTGGTCCGCGGTGGGACCGACCGGACGGCCGCTCGTCGACCTGTGGCTGACCACCTGCACGATCCGCGAGTCCCGCGGTGACGGGCACGTCGCGCTGCTCGTCGGCGAGGGGATCGGCCCGCTCGCCTCCCACCTGCTCGTCACGGGTGACCGGCCCGAGCTGCGGGCGGCGCTCGAGGCGACGCGCGGCTGGAGCGGCGAGGAGCTCGACGCGACGGTCGCGACGCTCACCGCCGACGGGCTGCTCGACACGGACGGGCGCCGGACCGACCGCGCCCGGACGCTGCGACGTGACCTCGAGCGGCGCACCGACGCGCTCGCGGCCCCACCCTGGGAGCACGCCGCCGGCACGATCGACCGGATCGCGGGCAGGATCGTCGAGCTGCTGCCACCGGTGCTCGCGTCGGGGGCCGTGCCGCCACCCGTCCTCCGGCTGCTGCGACCCCGTCACTGACGGACGGCATCCGGACGCGGGCGGCGGGACCGTCAGGCCGGTCCGGCCTCGCGCTCCGGCAGCCACAGGTCGTCGGGGTCCACCGGCGCGGACCGCCGCCGCTGCAGCAGGGCCGCACCGGCGGCCGCCGCGCCGAGCGTCACCGCCGTGCCGAGCAGCCCGGCGCCGCGACCGGACCGCCCCGACGTCCGCGGGGCGTCCGTGGCCTGCTGGCGGGCGAGCGCGGCGGCCAGCGCGCGGGCCTGCCGCTGCACGTCCCGGCGGCCACGGCCCCGCCGCAGGCCGCTGCGGGCGAGGAGCCCCGCGCCGACCACCGCGGCGAGCGCACCCGCGCCCGCCACCGTCGCCGTCGTGGCGGTGCGCCGGGCGGCCGGATCCATCCCGGTGAGCCGGTCGCGCAGCAGCCGCAGGTCCCCCGCGACGGCGTCGCGCAGCGCACCCAGCTGTGCCTCCGCCTGCGGCACGTCCTTCGCCGGGCCGCCCCCGACCGCGGCACGTGAGCGAGCGAGCGCGTCACGGGCCGCCTGCGCCTCGGCGCGGGCGCGCTCCGTCGCACGCGTCAGGTCGTCGCGGGCGCTCATCGTCCCGCCTCCGCATCGCTCCCGCGGCCGCCGGACAGCTCGTCCCCGAGGTCACGCAGCCACGTGCCGGTCGCGTCGGCGGCCCGACGCGACGCGTCGAGCGACAGGCGAGCTGACAGGCGGCGTCCGGCGACGGCGACGAGGACCAGTCCGAGCACGGCGCTGGCGGCGGTCACCACCCCCCACGCCATCCACGGCTCGTCGAACGACGACTCGAGGGCGAGCGCCGCGGTGACGGCCGCCAGCAGCAGCACCCCCGCGAGCGCCAGCGCCCCGAGCAGGAGGACGACGACCGCGGCGACCTTCCGTGCGACCTGGCGCCGCACCTCGAGCCCGACGAGCTCCAGCTCCTTGGCGACCAGCGCCTGCACGTTGACCACGAGCGAGGCGAGGACCTCGCCGGTCGAGCGGGTGTCCATCGTGAACCCCCCTGGTCGTGACGCCTGGTCGTGAAGCTGCTCGTCGACGGCCCGACACGGTACGCGCTCCGGACCGGGCTGTCGCCCCGTCGCCCGGGACCCCGCCGGTAGCATCCGCCACCGCCCCGACCCGCCCGAACCGCCCGACGAGGTGCACCCGTGAACGTCGACGGCACCGGAGCGACCGCCGAGCGGACGGTCGTCGTCGACGTGCCGCTGCAGGGCCCCGACCCCGCGCGGCCCGCCGAGGTCGACGTCCCGATCCTCGACGACCGCAAGCGGGCGGTGCTGCGCGCCGTCATCACCGAGTACGTCGCGTCCGGACAGCCCGTCGGCTCCGCCCACGTCGTCGCCGCCGCGGGGCTGGACGTGTCCGCCGCGACGGTGCGCAGCGACATGGGGGCGCTGGAGGAGCTCGGGCTGATCGCCCAGCCGCACACGTCCGCCGGTCGGGTCCCGACCGACCGCGGCTACCGCTGGTTCGTCGACGACCTGCGCAACGCGCCCGCGCTCGACGGCCGGCAGCAGGAGGCCATCCAGGAGCTGCTCGGCTCCGCCCGCGACGTCGAGGACCTGCTGGCGCGGACCACGACCGTCCTCAGCCAGCTGACCCGGCTCGTGTCGCTCGTCATCTCCCCGGCGATCGCGACGTCACGGCTGCGGCTCGTCGAGCTCGTGCCGCTCGCGCCGCTCAGCGCGCTGCTGCTGCTCGTCGCCGACACCGGACGCGTCGAGAAGCATCCGGTCGAGCTGCCCGTCGGCGGCGACGACCGGGACCTCGACCGGGTCCGCACGATGCTCGCGGACCGGCTGGTCGGCCGCCGCTTCGCCGACGTCACGACGGTGCTCGGCGGCCTCGCCGACGACGCCCCGTCCGACCTGCGCGGCATCGTCCGCGCCGTCGCCGACGCCGCGTCCGACGTGCGCGAGGACCGGGTCCACCAGGTGTTCGTCGGCGGGCAGTCGTCGCTCGTCGACGACGTGTCCCTCCAGCGGGAGGAGCTCGCCCGGCTGCTGCAGCTGCTGGAGGAGCGCGAGACGCTCGCACGGATGCTCGAGGAGGCCGCCGACGGGCCGGAGGCGGGGGCGCCGACCGTCCGCATCGGGGAGGAGAACCCGCTCGCGGACCTGCGGACGACGTCGCTGGTCGCGCAGCGCTACCGCCTCGTCTCCTCCGGATCGCTCGGCGTGCTCGGCCCGACCCGCATGGACTACGGCAGCGCCCTCGCGACGGTGCGGGCCGTGTCCGACGAGCTGCAGCGGACCCTCGACGCGCTGGCCGAACATGGCTGACCTGTACGGGGTCCTCGGGCTGGGCGCCGACGCCGCCGCCGACGACATCAAGCGCGCCTACCGGCGCAAGGCCCGCGAGCACCATCCGGACGCGGGTGGTGACCCCGAGCGGTTCAAGGAGGTCACCCACGCCTACGAGGTGCTGTCGGACCCCGAGCGGCGGGCCCGCTACGACCGGTTCGGGGACGACGGCTCGACGCGGGCGCGCGGCGGGGGCGGCGGGCAGGACCCGTTCGGGTTCGGCGGCGGCATCGGCGACGTCATCGACGCGTTCTTCGGGGCCGGGTTCGGTGGCGGGGGCGGCTTCGGCGGGGCACCCCAGCGTGAACGGTCCGGCCGCGACGTGCTCGTCGGGGTCGACCTGACCCTCGAGGAGGTCCTGACCGGGGTCACCCGACGGGTCGAGGTCGAGGTCGCCGCGACCTGCGAGCCGTGCGGGGGGTCCGGGTCGGCCGACGGGTCGGCGCCGACCCGGTGCGCGACCTGCAGCGGGTCGGGCCGTGTCCAGCGGATGGTCCGCACGCCGCTCGGTTCGATGGCGACCGCGACCGCCTGCAGCGCCTGCTCGGGCACCGGCCGCAGCGTCGAGCACGCCTGCACCGCGTGCCGCGGCGAGGGCCGGCGCGTCCAGCGGCGCGAGCTCGACGTGGACCTGCCCGCCGGGCTCGAGGACGGCGACCGCATCCCGCAGCGCGGGCAGGGCGAGGCCGGCCGCCAGGGGGCGAAGGCCGGCGACCTCTACGTCCAGGTGCAGGTCGTCCCGCACGCCCACCTCGTCCGCGAGGGCCGTGCGCTGCACACCCGCATCCGGATCCCGCTGACGACCGCGCTGCTCGGTGGGACGGTGCGCGTCCCCGCCCTCGCGGGCGAGGAGCACGAGGTCGCCGTGCCCGCCGGGGTCCAGCCCGGCGAGGTCCTGCTCGTCACCCGTGCCGGCCTGCCCGTCCGTGGCGGTGGCCGTCGCGGCGACCTCCACCTGCACGTCGACGTGGACGTGCCCCGCAGGCTCGGCCGGAAGGAGCGGGAGGTCGTGCGCGGCTGGGCGGCGCAGCGTGGGGAGGACCCCGACGCGCCCCGGACCGTCGAGGTCCGACGCCCGTGAGCCAGGTCCCGCACGTGCTCGTCGCCGCACCGCTCGCGGACGACGGGCCGGACGCCCCGCCCGTGCCGCTCCCCGCCACGACGTCGCACCATCTGCGCCGGGTGCTGCGCCTGACCGACGGCGCGCCGCTGCACCTCACCGACGGGGCCGGCGCATCCGCCGACGGTCGGCTCGACGGCGACGCGGCCCGCCGCACCGGGCCCGTGACGTCCGCACCGCGCCCCCGGCCGCGGCTCGTCCTCGCCCAGGCGCTCGCGAAGGGCCGCCGCGTCGACGACGCCGTGCGGGCCGCCTGCGAGCTCGGGGTGGACGCGGTCGTCCCCGTCGTCGCCGACCGCACGCAGGGGCGCCCCGACGCACGGGCCGCGGACGCCGTCCGGGCCCGCTGGCACGCCCTCGCCGTCGCCGCCCTCGAGCAGTCGCGCGGCGTCCACCTCACCGACGTCGCCGCCGCCGTGCCCAGCGCCGTGCTCGCCGCTGACGGGCCGGGCCTCGACGGGCCGGGCCTCGACAGGGGGGAGGAGGCCCCGGTGCTGCGGCTGGTCGCCGTGCCCGGTGCGCCCCCGCTGCCGGAGCTGCTGGGCGACGCCGCGGCCGTCGCCACGGTCGTCGTCGCCGTCGGCCCCGAGGGCGGCTGGAGCGACGACGAGGTGGCCGCGTTCACCGCCGCCGGCTGGCTGCCGGCCGGCCTCGGCCCGACGGTGCTGCGCACCGAACATGCGGGGCCGGCGGCCGTCGCCGTCGCCGCCGGGCTGGCGGGCCGCTGGTCGGCCGCCCCCGGCGCTACTCTCCGCGCACGCCCGTCGAGGAGCCCCGGCACCCTGTGAGCATCACCTCGCCGTCCGCGCCCACGTCCGGCGCGACGAGCATCCGGCGGGAGGACGGCGTCCTCACGGTGCGCGTCACCGACCCCGCCACGATGCCCTCCCTGCTCGGACCCTCCGACGAGTACCTGCGCATCGTCGAGGGCGCGTTCGCCGCCCGCATCCACGCCCGTGGTGACACGGTGACGCTGTCGGACGTGCCCGGGGCGGACTCCGAGGTCGACCAGGTCGCCCGCGTCATCGACGAGCTCGCGGAGCTCGTCGCCCGCGGCCAGGTCCTCGACCGGCGGCTCGTCGAGCAGACCATCCGCATCGTCCGCGAGGGGACGCCCGCGCGGGCCGCCGACGTGCTCGGGGAGCATCTCGTCACCCACCGCGGGCGCACCATCCGGCCCAAGACCGTCGGCCAGCGCCGCTACCTCGACGCGATCGCGGCCAGCACCGTCACCTTCGGCATCGGCCCGGCCGGCACCGGCAAGACCTACCTGGCGATGGGTGCGGCGGTGCGAGCGCTGCGCTCCCGCGAGGTCAACCGGCTGATCCTCACCCGGCCCGCGGTGGAGGCGGGGGAGCGGCTCGGCTTCCTCCCCGGGACGCTGCACGAGAAGATCGACCCGTACCTCAAGCCGCTGTGGGACGCCCTGCAGGACATGATGGACGCCACCGAGCTCGTCGACCAGGTCGAGCGCGGCGTCATCGAGGTCGCGCCGCTCGCGTACATGCGGGGGCGCACGCTCAACGACGCGTTCGTCGTGCTCGACGAGGCGCAGAACACGACGCCCGAGCAGATGAAGATGTTCCTCACCCGCATCGGGTTCAACGCCCGCGCCGTCGTCACCGGCGACGTCAGCCAGACCGACCTGCCGTCGGGCAAGCGGTCCGGGCTGCTCGTCGCCCGCGAGATCCTCGACGGCATCGACGGGGTCGCGTTCGCCCACCTCGACGCCGCCGACGTGGTCCGCCACCCGATCGTCCAGCGCATCGTCGAGGCCTACGACCGTCACGCGGCGGCCGCCGACGGGGAGGCCTGACGTGCCGGTGCTCCTCGCGGACGAGCAGGACGTCGACGTCGACGCCGACGATCTCGTGGCGCTCGCCCAGCACGTGCTGGCCGAGCGCCGGGTCCCCGACGACATGGAGGTCGCGCTCCTGCTCGTCGACGAGGGCGCGATCGCGGCCCTCAACAGCCGTCACCTCGGGCACGAGGGGCCGACCGACGTGCTCGCGTTCCCCATCGACGAGCCGGGCGAGTCGCCGCCCGCCGGCCCGGCGATCCTCGGCGACGTCGTCCTCTGCCCGGCCGTCGCCCACCGTCAGGCCGCCGACCGGGGGCTCGCCCCCCACGCGGAGCTGCAGCTGCTGACCGTCCACGGGCTGCTCCACCTCCTCGGCATGGACCACGCCGAGCCGGAGGAGGAGCGGGCCATGTTCGCGCTGACCGACCGGCTGCTCGCCGCCTACCGGGACGGCCGGCCATGAGCGGCGTCGAGCTCGTCGCCGCGGCGGTCGCGGTCGCCGTCGCCGTCCTCGCCGCCGCCGTCACCGCCGTGGTGCGGGCCGTCGACGCGGTGCGTGCGCTGCGCCTCGCCGAGGACGGGGTCCGCGGCGCCGACGCGCTGCTGTGGCTGGCCGAGCGGCCGCTCGCGACCCACCGGGTCTCGGCGGTCGTGAGCATCCTCGCCGCCGTCGTCGTCGGCATCTCCGTCCCGCTGGGTGACGCCGGCGCGGCCGCCGTCGCCCTGCTCGCCACCGTCGTCGTCGCCCCGCTGCTCGCCGGCCTCGTCGTCGGACGGCGGGCGGAGCGCACCGGACTCGTCCTCGCCCGACCGGCCCGCACGGTCGTGCAGGGTCTGGCCCGCCCGCTCGACCTGCTCGACCGCGGGGAGCCCGCCGCGGACGAGGAGCCCGGCGAGCCCGACGGGGAGGACGAGCGCGCCAACGGCACGGAGGAGGACACCGTCCTCGACGTCGGCGAGCGGCGCATGATCCTCTCCATCCTCGAGCTGGACGACACGACCGCCCGGGAGATCATGGTCCCGCGGCCCGACGTCATCGCCGTCCCCGCGGACGCGCCGTTCGCCCACGTCGTCGACACCGCCCTGGACCGCGGGCGCTCCCGCCTGCCGGTGCACGCCCCCGACGACCCCGACGCGCTCACCGGCGTCGTCCACGCCCGCGACCTGCTCAAGCGCATGCGCCAGGACCCCGGGGTGCTCGACCGGGACGCGACGGCGTGGCGGGACCTGGTGCGGGCGCCGTACCACGTGCCCGAGTCCCGTCGTGCCGACGACCTGCTCAGGGACCTGCAGGCCGCCGCGGTGCACCTCGCCCTCGTCGTCGACGAGTACGGCGAGATCGTCGGCATCGTCACCATCGAGGACGTGCTCGAGGAGATCGTCGGGGAGATCGTCGACGAGCACGACGACGAGCGGCCGCAGATCGAGCCGCTGCCGACCGGCGGCTGGCGGGTCGACGGCGGCACGAACGTGTCCGACCTCGGCGACGCGCTGGACGTCGAACTGCCCGACGAGGCGTGGGACACCGTCGGTGGGCTCGTCGTCGCGACGCTCGGACGCCTGCCGCGCATCGGGGACCGTGTCGAGGTCGACGGGCTCGCGCTGACGGTGACCCTGCGGCGGGCACGTCGGGTCGTCGAGGTGCGGGCGGAGCGCCTCGCGCCCGCCGCGGACGCCGACGGGCCGGACACGTCGGGGGAGGCCGACGGGCACCGCTCGGGGGTCGCAGGTCACACGGATGGGGGACCTGCGGCCGCGCTGGGCTGACCGGCGACCTCCGTAGCGTGGTCCTGACCGGCGGCGGAGCGTCGCCCGGTGAGGAGCCCGCCCCGTGTCCGCGACCACCACCGCCCCCGACGCCCCCGACGTCGCCCCTGCCGTCGACGGCGCGGACCCGACGCCGATCGTCTGCATCGACGGCAACGAGGCGGCGGCCCACGCCGCCTACGCGCTCAGCGAGACCGTGGCGCTGTACCCGATCACGCCGGCGTCGCCGATGGGGGAGCACGCCGACGCGTGGGCGCAGCAGGGCCGGGAGAACGTGTGGGGGGTCGTCCCCAGCGTCTCCCAGCTGCAGTCGGAGGCCGGGGCGGCCGCGGCGCTGCACGGTGCGATCCAGGCCGGCTCCCTCGGCGTGACGTTCACGGCCTCGCAGGGCCTGCTGCTGATGATCCCCGAGATGTTCAAGATCGCGGGCGAGCTGACCCCGACGGTCATCCACGTCGCCGCACGGACCGTCGCCACGCATGCGCTGTCGATCTTCGGGGACCACTCCGACGTGATGGCGGTGCGGCCGACGGGCTGGGTCATGCTGTCGTCGTCGACGCCGCAGGAGGCGCACGACCTCGCCGCGGTCGCCCACGCGGCGACCCTCGAGGCGCGCCTGCCGGTGCTGCACTTCATGGACGGCTTCCGGACCTCCCACGAGCTCAACAGCGTGCGGCTGCTCGACGCCGACCGGCTCCGCGGCCTCATCGACCCCGCCGCGCTGCTCGCGCACCGGACGCGGGGTCTGGACCCCGACCGTCCGGTCCTGCGCGGGTCCGCCCAGAACCCCGACGTGTTCTTCCAGGCCCGGGAGGCGTCCAACCCCTACCACGCCGCCGCACCCGGCATCGTCCGCGACGTGATGCGCCGCTTCGCCGCCGCCACCGGCCGCCACTACGACCTCGTCGAGTACCACGGCGCGCCGGACGCGACACGGGTCGTCGTCGTGATGGGCTCGGCGATCGGGCCGGTGCGGGAGACGGTCGACCTGCTCAACGCGGCGGGTGACGCCGGCGGACCCGTCGGGGTCGTCCACGTCCGACTGTTCCGACCCTTCCCCGCCGACGCGCTGCGCGACGTGCTGCCGGCGACCGCCGAGCGGGTGCTCGTGCTCGACCGCACCAAGGAGCCGGGGGCCGCCGGGGAGCCGCTCCTGGAGGACGTCGTGACCGTCCTCGCCGAGGACGTCATGCACGGGGGTCGCGACCGGCTGCCGGCGGTCCACGGGGCCCGGTACGGGCTCTCCTCGAAGGAGTTCACCCCGGCGATGGTGGCCGGGCTGCTCGACGAGCTCGCGTCGGCGTCGCCGCGGACGCGGATGACCGCGGGGATCATCGATGACGTCACCCACCTGTCGGTCCCACCGCGCGAGGGGTTCGTCGTCCCCTCCGGGCCCCGCGACCGCAGCGCCGTGTTCTTCGGACTCGGCTCGGACGGGACCGTCGGTGCGAACAAGAACACCACGAAGATCGTCGGGGACCTGACCGACCTGCACGCGCAGGGCTACTTCGTGTACGACTCGAAGAAGTCCGGCGCGACGACGGTCTCCCACCTGCGCTTCTCGCCCGACCCGATCCACGCCACCTACCTGATCGAGCGGGCGGACCTGGTCGCCTGCCACCAGTTCGGCCTCCTCGAGAAGCTCGACGTGACCGGCCGGCTCAAGGACGGTGGGGTGCTGCTGCTCAACGCCCCGTTCCCGCCCGAGCAGGTGTTCGCCATGCTGCCCGCCGCCGTCCGTCACGACGTCGTCACCCGCAGCATCGAGGTCCACGCGATCGACGCGTACGCCATCGCCCGTGAGGTCGGGCTCGGCGGGCGGATCAACACGGTCATGCAGACCGCCTACTTCGCGCTGGCCGGGCTCGTCGACCCCGACGACGCCGTCGCCGCCATCGGCGACGCGATCCGGAAGTCCTACGGCGCGCGCGGACAGGGCGTCGTCGACCGCAACCTCGCCGCCGTCGAGCGGGCGCGGGCGGCGCTGGTGCGCGTGGACGTGCCGGCCGAGGCGGGACCGGCGGCCGAGCCGGTCGATCCGATCGAGCGAGCGCGTGCGCTGATGGCGCCCGACGGGGAGGTCGACGACTTCGTGCGCCGGGTCACCGGCCGCATCCTCGCCGGGGAGGGCGAGCTGCTGCCCGTCTCCGCCCTGCCCGTCGACGGCACGTTCCCCACCGGCACCGCGAAGTACGAGAAGCGCGGGCTCGCCCCCGAGCTGCCCGTGTGGGACCCGGACCTGTGCATCGACTGCGGCAAGTGCGCGATCGTGTGCCCCCACACGGCGATCCAGATGAAGGCGTACGAGCCCGACGCGCTCGCCGACGCCCCCGACGTCTTCCAGTCCAAGGAGTTCAAGGACCGCTCGCTGGCCGGCCACCTGCTGACCGTCCAGGTGGCGCCCGACGACTGCACCGGCTGCGGGGTGTGCGTCGAGACGTGCCCGGCGGTCAGCCGCTCCGACGCGGGACGGCGGGCCATCCGCATGGAGCCGGCGGACGAGCACCGTGAGGTCGAACGGGAGCGGTACCGCTACTTCGACGGCATCGAGCACGTCGACCGCACCAGCGTGCGCACCGACACCGTCAAGCATTCGCAGCTGCTGCAGCCGCTGTTCGAGTCGTCCGGCGCCTGCGCCGGCTGCGGGGAGACGCCCTACCTGAAGCTGCTCAGCCAGCTGTACGGCGACCGGTCCGTCATCGCGAACGCGACCGGCTGCTCGTCGATCTACGGCGGCAACCTCCCCACGACCCCGTGGAGCGTGAACGAGGACGGTCGCGGTCCGGCCTGGGTCAACTCCCTGTTCGAGGACAACGCCGAGTTCGGCCTCGGCATCCGGCTCGGGCTCGACCAGCAGCGCGCCGTCGCCGTGTCGCTGCTCGGCGAGCTCGCGCCGGTCGTGGGCGACCGGCTGGTCGACGAGCTCCTCGACGCCGACCAGCACGGTGAGGAGGCCGTCGCCGCGCAGCGCGCCCGGGTCGCGACGCTGCGCGCGCGGCTCGCCGACGTCGACGGCGATCGGGCGGCCGCCGCCCGCGCCCTCGACGACCTGGCCGGCGCGCTCGTGCGCCGCGAGGTGTGGATCGTCGGCGGGGACGGCTGGGCGTACGACATCGGCTACGGCGGGCTCGACCACGTGCTCGCGTCCGGCGCCGACGTCAACATCCTCGTGCTCGACACCGAGGTCTACTCCAACACCGGTGGGCAGGCGTCGAAGGCGACGACGAAGGGCGCGGTCGCGAAGTTCGCGACGGGCGGCAAGGCCGTGACGAAGAAGGACCTCGGCCTGATCGCCATGCAGTACGGCACCGTCTACGTCGCGCAGATCGCGATGGGGGCGAACGAGATGCAGACCGTGAAGGCGTTCCACGAGGCGGCGGCCTGGCCCGGACCGTCGCTCCTGCTCGCCTACTCCACGTGCATCGCGCACGGCGTCGACATGCGGGACTCGATGCACCGCATGGACCTCGCCGTACGGACCGGCTACTGGCCCCTGTTCCGCTACCACCCGGCGGAGGCGGCGGGCACGACGCCGTTCCGGCTCGACTCGAAGCCGCCGAGCGTCGACCTCCGCGACATGCTGTCCACCGAGGGCCGCTTCGCGATGCTCGAGCGCAGCGACCCGGAGCGGGCCGCCGAGCTGCGGGACGGGCTGCAGCGCGACATCACCGAGCGCTGGCACTACTACGAGCAGCTGGCCGGCGTCGAGCGCCGCATGGTCGTCCCCGACGGTGCCGCCGACGGGGCGGCCGAGGAGGAGCAGGCATGAGCGGGAGCCGACTCCCCGGGTTCCTCCCCGACGACCCCGAGGAGGAGGCGCTCGCCGGCCCCGGGCTCGTCGTGCCGTCCGGGCCGGCCGCCGAGGGGCCGCTCGAGCTCTCCACCTCGTACCTCGGGCTCGACCTGCGCGCCCCCGTCGTCGCGTCGTCGAGCCCGCTGACCGGCCACCTCGAGGGGCTGCTGGCCCTCGACGCCGCCGGCGTCGGGGCCGTCGTGCTCCCGTCGCTGTTCGAGGAGCAGATCGTCCACGAGGCGGAGGTCGCCACCGAGCTGACCCACCGGGAGGCGGAGGCCCACCCGGAGGCGACCGGCGGGTACACGCCGGCGCTGGACGACTACAACGCGGGGCCGCACCGGTACCTGCGGCTCGTCCGCGAGGCACGTGACCAGCTGGACGTGCCCGTCATCGCCAGTCTCAACGGGGTGACGCGGGGCGGCTGGACCCGGTACGCGAGCATGCTCGCCGACGCCGGCGCGTCCGCGGTCGAGCTCAACGTCTACCGCGTCGCCGCCGACCTCGACGTCACCGGTCGCCAGATCGAGCAGGAGACCCTCGAGCTCGTCGAGGCGGTCCGCGCCGCGAGCCCCGTGCCGATCGCCGTCAAGGTCGGCCCCCAGTGGTCGGCGTTCGGGGACATGGCCCGCCGCCTGGCGGACGCCGGCGCCGACGGCATCGTCCTGTTCAACCGCTTCTACCAGCCGGACATCGACGTGGACCGCATGGCCGTCGAGCCGCACCTGGTCCTGTCCGACGCCGACGAGCTGCGGCTGCCGCTGCGCTGGTGCGCGATCCTGCACGGTCGCATCGACGCCTCGCTCGCCCTCACCACCGGGGTGCACGCGGGCACCGACGTCGTCAAGGGCCTGCTCGCCGGCGCGGACGTCGTCATGACGACCTCGGCGCTGCTCAAGCACGGGCCGAGCCACGCGGGCGTGCTGCTGGAGCACCTGCGGGCGTGGCTGGAGGTGCGCGGCTACGCGTCGGTGCGGGAGATGATCGGGGCGGTCAGCCAGCGCACGGTCCGCGACCCGGCCGCGTTCGAGCGGGCCAACTACCTGGCCACCCTGACGCGCTACGCGAACGAGCGCAAGGGCTGGTGACCCGCCGCCCATCCGGCGGGTCGGCGTGCCGGTCGGCGGACGCCGCCCACGCGTATGCTCCGGCCCGACGAGGCAGGAGGGCCGCATGCGTCCGGACACGACGGGTCGCACCACGCCCTACGACGAGGCGGACCTGCTGCGGCGTGCGCGGGCGGTGCGTGCCCGTGCCCACGTGCCCTACTCGCACTTCCACGTCGGCGCCGTCGTCGTCACCCCGACGGGCACCTACGAGGGCGTCAACGTCGAGAACGCCTCCTACCGGATGACGACCTGCGCGGAGCAGACGGCGATCGCCCGCATGGTCGCCGAGGGGGACCGCGGTCCGGTGCTCGCCGTCGCCGTCGTCGGGGACGGCACCGACCCGTGCACGCCCTGCGGCGCGTGCCGCCAGACGATCCTCGAGTTCGGGCCCGACGCCGTCGTCTACGCCTCCGGCGACGGTGGCCATCCGCTCATCGCCCGCATCGGCGAGCTGCTGCCGCACGGCTTCGGCCCGCACCGGCTCGCGCAGGGCCAGCGCTGAGCGCCGGCGAGGGGCGCGAGCTCGACGTCGCCGCCGTCCTCGGCGGGCTGGACGACGCGACGCCGGAGGGCCACCGGTGCGGCCTCGTCGCCCTCGTCGGCCGACCCAACGTCGGCAAGTCGACGCTCGTCAACCGGCTCGTCGGTGAGAAGGTGACGATCGTCACCCCCGTCCCGGGCACGACGCGGACCGCCGTCCGGGCCGTCGTCACCCGTGACGACGCGCAGGTGGTGCTGCTGGACACGCCGGGGCTCGGACGTCCGCGCACGCCGATGGCGAGCCGGATGAACCAGCTCGTGCGCGACACGTGGGCGAGCGTCGACGCCGTCGCGCTGCTCGTCGACGCCGAGGCCGGTGTCGGCTCCGGCGACGAGTACCTCGTCCGCGAGCTCGCCGGGGTCGGCACGCCCGTCGTGACGGTCGTCAACAAGACGGACGCGCTGCCGTCGGAGCGGCTGCTCCCCGTCCTCGAGCGGGTCGCGGCGCTGACCGACGCCGCGCCGTTCGCCGACGTCGTCCCGGTGTCCGCCCTCGCCGGGGACAACGTCGACCGGCTGCTCGACGTCCTCGTCACGCACCTGCCGGAGGCGCCCCGGCTGTTCGCCGCCGGCCGCGTCAGCGACCAGCCGGAGGCGCAGCTCGCCGCCGAGGTCGTGCGCGAGAAGGTCATCGCCGACCTGCGCGACGAGCTGCCCCACTCCGTCGCGGTCACCGTCGACGCGGTGGAGCCGGACGCGTCACGCGACGACCTCGTCCACATCGACGCCGTCATCCACGTCGAACGGGCGTCGCAGAAGGGCATCATCATCGGCCGGGGCGGGGAGCGGCTGAAGGCCGCCGCGAGCGCCGCCCGCGTCGAGCTCGAGGGGCTGCTCGGGGCCCGCGTCCACCTCACCACCCACGTCCGGCTGGCGAAGGACTGGCAGCGCGACCCCAAGCAGCTCGGACGCCTCGGCCTGTGAGCCGTCCGTTCAGAGCGTGCCGTCGGCGAGCATCGCGCGCACCTCGCGGGCCCGGGCACGCACCTCGTCGAGGTCGGTGAGGCGGTCGAGCGTCGCGTAGGCGCGGCCGATGCGGTGGTTCGACGCGAGCGCCGCACGGTTGCGGTCGAGGAAGTCCCAGTACAGCGTCGTGAACGGGCACGCGTCGGCGCCGGTCCGCTTGGTGCGGTCGTAGTGGCAGGGCCGGCACGCGTCCAGC
The DNA here is from genome assembly GCA_913060655.1 of uncultured Nitriliruptoraceae bacterium. Classification (GTDB taxonomy): domain Bacteria; phylum Actinomycetota; class Nitriliruptoria; order Nitriliruptorales; family Nitriliruptoraceae; genus CSBr16-57R1. Next base: position 26,535 of record CAJXTG010000008.1, read on the forward strand.
GACATGCGGTCGATGTAGGCGCCGCCGGACACGTACGGCTTCGTCGCGACCTCGCCGCCGTCGGCGAACGTGCCCATCCCGATCACGTTGGGCACCATCACCCAGTCGTAGGCGTCGATGAACGTGCCGTGCATCCAGTCGGTCAGCGCATCGGGGCGCACCCCGGCGAGCGTCGCCAGGTTCGCGAGGACCATCAGCCGCTGGATGTGATGCGCGTAGGCGTGCTCGTGCACGCTCCGCAGCGTGTCCTCCACGCAGCGCATCCGGGTGCCCGACGTGCCCGCGAACGCCGGCGGGAGGGGGGCGTCGGCCGCCAGCGCGTTGCGCTGCGGGTAGCCGGCGTCGGCGGTGCGGGCGACGCCCCACAGGAACTCCCGCCAACCGAGGACCTGGCGGACGAACCCCTCCACGGCGTTGAGCGGCGCCCGGCCGGCGGTGTACACGTCGATGACGGCCTCGATGACCTCCCGCGGATGCAGCAGCCCGAGGTTGAGCGCGTGCGACAGCAGCGAGTGGTTGAGATGCCACGCGCCGGTGACCATCGCGTCCTGATGGTCGCCGAACCGTGGCAGCACGCGGGTGGTGAACCGCTCGAGGCGGGCGAGCGCCCCGGCACGCGAGGTCGCCCACGTGCCGTCGGGCGGGGCGCCCCGCAGGTCGACGTCGTCGGGCAGCCAGTCGCCCAGCGACGCGTCGAGCGCGTCGGGCGCGTCGACCACCGGCGGGTCGGCCGCCGCGGTGGGGGCCAGGTCGGCGTCGGGCGGACGCCGGTTGTCGGCGTCGAGGTTGAAGCGCCCGCCGACCGGCGCGCCGTCCTCCATCAGCCAGCCGGTGGTCTCGCGCCGCCAGCGGTAGAAGTCCTCCATCGTGGTGCGGCGCCGTCCGGCCCGGAACGCGGCGAACTCGCGCCAGTGGCACAGGAAGTGGTCGTTGTCGACGAGGGTGACGCCGAGCCGTTCGAGCTCGCGCGTGCCCGGCAGGCTCGCCGGCTCCATCGCGACGACCTCCGAGGGGTCGTGGGCGTCGACGTGGGCGGCGAGACCGGCACGCATCGACGGGGCGCGGCGCAGGTCGACGGCGAAGCCCTCCGCCGCCAGGTCCGCGGCGAAGCGTCGCATCGCCGTGATGACGAGGTGGGCCTTCTGCCGGTGCCACGGGCGCTCGGTCAGCTTCCGGTCGCTGACCACCATCAGCACGCGCGTGCTCGCCGGGTCACGGTCGCGCAGGTGGGCGAGCCGCCGGTCGAGCTGGTCGCCCCACACCCAGACGGTCGGCAGTCCGCGCTCGTCATCCATGCGCCGCACCGTACGCGCTCGCACGCCGCGCGGACCGGACCGCCGTCGGAGGGCCCGAGGGCCCGCCGGCTAGCCTCGCCGCATGAGCGCCGCCAAGCAGTCCGACGACCGGTCCGGCCGGTCCCTCACGCCGATGCACGAGGACGTGAGCGCGTGGTACGGCGACGTCGTCGCCCGGGCCGAGCTCGCCGACCGCGGGCCCGCGAAGGGCACGATGGTCATCCGGCCCTACGGGTACGCGATCTGGGAGCTCCTGCAGCGCCAGCTCGACGACCGCTTCAAGGCGACCGGCCATCAGAACGCCTACTTCCCGCTGTTCATCCCCGAGTCGTACCTGCGGCGGGAGGCCGAGCACGTCGAGGGGTTCGCGCCCGAGCTCGCCGTCGTCACCCACGGCGGGGGCAAGGAGCTCGACGAGCCGCTGGTCGTGCGGCCGACGTCGGAGACGGTCATCGGCGAGATGTTCGCGAAGTGGATCTCGTCCTACCGCGACCTGCCCATCCTCATCAACGCGTGGAACAACGTGGTCCGCTGGGAGCTGCGACCCCGCATGTTCCTGCGCACCACCGAGTTCCTGTGGCAGGAGGGGCACACCGCCCACGCGGACGAGGCGGACGCGATGGCGGAGACGCGTCGCATGTTCGACGTGTACGACGAGTTCGCCCGCAACGTCGCCGCGATCCCCATGGTCCGCGGCGAGAAGACCCCGGGGGAGCGGTTCGCCGGCGCGCTGCGCACCTTCACCATCGAGGGGATGATGCGGGACGGCAAGGCGCTGCAGTCGGGCACGTCGCACTACCTCGGCACCAACTTCGCGCGTGCGTTCGACATCACGTTCCAGGACGAGCACAACGCGCTGCAGCACGCGCACACGACCTCCTGGGGGATGTCGACCCGGATGATCGGCGCGGTCATCCTCGCCCACGGTGACGACCGCGGCCTCGTGCTGCCGCCGCGGCTCGCGCCCCACCAGGTCGTGGTCGTGCCGATCGGCCGCGGCGACGCGCTGGCCGGGACGACGGCGGAGGCCGAGCGGCTGGCGCGACGCCTGCGGGAGCGCGGCGTACGCGTCCACGTCGACACCCGCGACCAGAGCCCCGGCTTCAAGTTCAACGACTGGGAGCTGAAGGGCGTCCCGCTGCGTGTGGAGCTCGGCCCGCGCGACCTCGAGGCCGGCGTCGTGATGCTCGCGCAGCGGGTCGGTGACGACGACGAGGACGGTCGGGCCCGCAAGCATCGGCTCACGCCCGACGAGCTCGTCGACGGCGTCGGCGCCCGCCTGGACGCGTACCACGACCTGCTCGTCGCCCGGGCCGAGGCCTTCCGTGCCGACCGGTCCGCGACCGTCGACGACCGCACCACCTTCGACGCGCAGGTCGCGGTCGGCTTCGCCCACGCCCTGCACTGCGGCGAGCCGGCCTGCGAGGAGGCGATCCAGGAGCGCACCCGCGCCACGCCGCGCTGCGTGCCCACCGAGGGGCCGGACGAGACCGGCGTCTGCATCGAGTGCGGCCGGCCCTCCGCCTACGGGCGCCGGGTCGTGTTCGCCCGTGCGTACTGAGCGCTGACGTGCCGGCCACCACCCTCGTGCTCCTGCGGCACGCGACCACCCCGGCGACCGGACGGCGGCTCGGCGGTCGCACCCCCGGCGTCCACCTCGACGCGGCCGGTCGGGCCCAGGCCGAGGCGGCCGCCCGGCGGCTCGCCCCGCTCGCCGTGGAGGCGGTCTACGCCTCGCCGCTGGAGCGCACGCGGGAGACGGCGGCGCCCGTCGCCCGCGCCCACGGGCTGCGGGTGCGCACCGAGCGCGGGCTCCTCGAGGTCGACTACGGCGACTGGACCGACCGTCCGCTCGCCCGGCTGCGACGCCTCGCCCTGTGGCGCACCGTGCAGCAGGCGCCGTCGCGGGTGACGTTCCCCGGTGGCGAGTCGATCCGCGCCGCACAGCAGCGGGCGGTGGAGGCGAGCGAGCGGCTCGCCGCCGCCCACCCCGGCGGCACCATCGTGCTCGTCAGCCACGCCGACGTGATCAAGGCGCTGCTCGCCCACCATCTGGGCATGGGCCTCGACCTGTTCCAGCGGCTCGTCATCGCGCCGGCGTCGTCGAGCACGCTCGTCCTGCCCGACGGCGGTGCCCCGGCGGTGCTCGCCGTCAACGACACGTCCGACCCGGCCGGCAGGCCCTGAGGAGCGCCCGTGGACCTCGAGTTCGACGACCCGAAACGTGTCACCGTCGGCTACCTCGGCGTGCCCGGGGACCGCACCTTCCTCCTCGAGGTCGAGGACGACGTCCACCGGGTGCAGTTCCACCTCGAGAAGGTCCAGGTCGGTGGGCTCGGTGACCTGCTCGCCCAGCTGCTCGCCCGCCTCGACGACCGTCCGGCGTCCGACTGGGACCGGGACGCGATGGCGCTGGAGCCGCCGTTCCAGCCGATCTGGCGGGTCGGCGGCGTCGCCGTCGGCGTCGACCGCGACACCGTCCGCTTCCACGTCGAGCTGAGCGAGCTCGTCCCCGACGACGACGTCGAGGGTCGCACCGCGCGCATCAGCATGGACCGCGACCAGGCGCGGCGCCTCGCCGCCCACGCCGCCGCCATCGTCGCCGAGGGGCGCGAACGGTGCCGGCTGTGCAGCCGACCGGTGGAGGCCGGCGGAGCCCACGTCTGCCCGGCGACCAACGGCCACGGTCCGTTGACGACCTGACGGGGCGGCCGTGTCCGACGTGACCGAGCAGCGGCTGGCGACGGCCCCGCTGGAGGTCGTGGGCCGGTTCACCGACGCGTCCAACGCGACGCTGCTGGCGCGGCTCACCGACCGGGACGACCGTCCGCTCGCCGCGCTCGCCGACGCGCTCGGTCGCGCGCCCGGCATCGACGACCTGCCGGCCGCCGACCTCGTCGTCTACAAACCGCGGGACGGCGAGCGGCCCCTGTGGGACTTCCCGGCGGGGACGCTGCACCGGCGGGAGGTCGCCGCCGCCGCGGTCGACGCGGCGATGGGGGCGCGGCTCGTGCCGGCGACGCTGCTGCGTGACGACGCCCCGTTCGGACCCGGCAGCGTGCAGCGCTTCGTCCCCCACGACCCCGAGCAGCACTACTTCACCCTGCGCGACGCCGCGCTCGACGGCTCCGACACGGCGCTGCGCGACCGCCTCGCCCTGCTCGCCGCGTTCGACGTGGTCGTCGACAACGCCGACCGCAAGGGCGGGCACGTGCTCGTCGAGACCGGTGCCGGCAGCGTCGCGGACGGGCTGCGGGCCGTCGACCACGGGGTCACCTTCAACGTCGAGCCGAAGCTGCGCACCGTCGTGTGGGACCTCGCGAACCGCCCGCTCGACGCCGACGTCGTCGCCGCCCTCGACCGGCTGCTCGTCGCCCTCGAGGGGACCCTCGGAGCGCGGCTCCGGACCCTGCTGAGCGACGCGGAGGCCGCCGTCACCCTCGAGCGGGCCCGTGCCCTGCGCACCGGCGGGGTCCTGCCCGAGCCGGTCGGCCCCCACCCGTTCCCCTGGCCGCTGCTGTGAGCCGCAGCTACCGCGACCGCGGCGTCGTCCTGCGCACCCACCGGCTGGGGGAGACCGACCGCATCGTCAGCCTGCTGCTCGAGGGGCGGGGGAAGGTCCGGGCCGTCGCCAAGGGGGTGCGCCGGCCCGGCAGCCGGATCGGCGCCCGGCTGGAGCCGTTCGCCCACGTCGACGTCGCACTGCACGAGGGACGGACCCTCGACGTCGTCCAGCAGGTCGAGACGGTCGAGACCAACGCGCCGCTGCGGGCCGACGACCGGCTGCATGCGGCCGCGTCGGTCATGGTCGAGCTCGTCGACGGCGTCGCCGTGGAGGGGCAGCGCGACCTGCCGCTGCTCCGCACGCTCCGTGCCGGGCTCGCCGCGCTCGTCGCCGACCCGACCAGCGCCGGCGTGTTCGTCGACGCGTTCCTGCTGCGCGCCGCGTCCGTCGTCGGGTTCCCCGTCCTCACCGCGGCGTGCGCCCGGTGCCGCGCACCCGGCCCGCACCGGCGCCTCAGCGTCGTCGGCGGCGGCACGCTGTGCGACGACTGCGCCGGCGACGGCACCCGGCTCGTCGACGCGGACGTCGTCGACGCGGTCCGGCTGCTCGGCGACGCCGAGCAGTGGCAGGCGCTGCCGACGCTCGCCCGCGAACGGCCCGACGCCCGCGCGACCGCCGGCTCCTACGCCCGCGCGTACGTCGAGCACCATCTGGACCGGCGGCTGCGCAGCTACGACGCGCTCAGCGGCACCCCCGGCGGCTGAGCGGCCCGAGGTAGCCTCCCCGCGCCCGGGACCGACGGAGGACCACATGCCCAGGTCGGCGCCCCCCGCCCGCGTCCCCACCCACGTCGCCGTCATCATGGACGGCAACGGACGCTGGGCGAACGCGCGCGGCCTGCGACGCAACGCCGGGCACGAGGCGGGGGAGGAGGCGCTGTTCCGCACCGTCGAGGGCGCCCTCGCCCTCGGCATCGGCCACCTCACCGTGTACGCGTTCTCCACGGAGAACTGGCGCCGTTCCCCCGAGGAGGTCCGCTTCCTCCTCGACTTCAACCGGTCGCTGCTGCTGCGCCGCGTCGACGAGCTCATCGACCGCGACGTCCGGGTGCGGTTCATCGGGCGGCGGGGCCGGCCCGTCCCGCGCCGGCTCGTCGACCTGATCGAACGCACCGAGGCGCGCACCGCCCACTGCTCCCGGATGACGCTGCGCATCGCCTTCAACTACGGCGCCCGGGCCGAGCTGGTCGACGCCGCACGGCGCGCCGCCGAGGACGTCGCCGCCGGCACCCTGCGACGCGTCGACGCCCGCTCGCTGGCCGCACGCCTCGACGACCCGGCGATGCCCGACGTCGACCTGCTGATCCGCACCTCCGGCGAGCAGCGGGTGTCCAACTTCCTGCTGTGGCAGGCGGCCTACGCGGAGCTGGTGTTCACCGACGTGCTGTGGCCGGACTTCGACGAGGACGAGCTCGCCCGGTGCGTCGCCGAGTACGCCGCCCGGGACCGGCGCTTCGGCGGCGCCGAGGACCGTCCCTCCGATGCCGACGACGGTGGGGGCGAGGGGTGAGCGTCGCCACGGGGCGGGTCGCCGCCGTCTGCGTCGGTGCCGCCCGGCAGCAGCGGTACGCCGACGGGCGCGAGGAGCGCACCGCGATCGACAAGCGGCCGGCGACGGGCCCCGTCGCCGTCGGCACGCTCGGGCTGACCGGCGACACCCAGGTCGACCGTCGCCACCACGGCGGGGTCGACCGGGCCGTCTACGCCTACGCGCAGGCGGACGCGGACCACTGGGCGTCCACGCTCGACCGTGCGGTGCCCCCCGGGCTCCTGGGGGAGAACCTGAGGACCGTCGACGTCGACGTGTCCGCAGCGCGCATCGGCGAGCGGTGGGTCACCGGCCGCGGGGTCGTGCTCGAGGTCACCGCGCCGCGCATGCCGTGCCGGACGCTGCAGGGGTTCCTCGACGTGCCCGACATCATCGCCCGCTTCACCGCCGCGGGACGCCCCGGCGCGTACCTGCGGGTCGTCGTGCCCGGCGAGCTGGCCGCCGACGACGTCGTGCACGTCGAGCGCCCCGACGACACCGCCCCGAGCGTCGCCGACGTCATGGCGTGGCGCAGCGGCGCCGCCACCGACGACGCGCTGCGGCGGCTGGCGGACCTGCCGGCGCTCGCGACCGACCTGCGCCGCTGGGCGGCGACGGCCCGCGAGCGGGCCTGAGTCAGCCGGGGAGCACCCGGCGGGGGGCACCCACGACCACGTCGACCGGGTCGGCGCTGCGCACCAGCGTCGGTGGCCGTGCGGCGAGGTCGTACCCGGCCGCGGCCGTGAGGGCGTCGTCGACGTGCACCGCCCGCGTGTCGCGCAGCGTCCACGCCGCATGGTGGACGTCGACGCGCAGCAGCCCGCCCGTCGGGTCCGGCGTGTACAGCGCCCACTGCGCCGACAGGGCCACGTCGAGGGCGGTGAGCCGGTCCCCGGCGAGCGGGGCGCCCGGCTCGACGATGACCCGGCTGCGGGTCGGACGCTGTGGGCGCGGCCAGCGGCGCCGCGCCGCGTACGCGATGCGCCCGTCCCGCTCGGCGATGCGCATCGTCGCCGTGCAGTAGGGCAGCCGGAACCCGAGCCGGGCGACGGCGGTCGGTGCGGCGAAGGGCACGTCGAGCGAGTGGAAGTACACGCCGCGGCCCCCGTCGGGCCCGCGCACGTAGGTGCGCACGTTCGTCTCGGGGAACGTCGACCACGGCAGGGGGACGCTGCGGCCGCCCGCCGCGGCCAGGCGGATCCCCGCCATCCGGAACGGGATGAGCCCCACCCAGGCGCGACCCTCGACGACGTCCGGCGTGAGCCCGCGAGGCAGCCGCGCGGCGACGACGTCCGGGTCGACGTCCCAGTGCAGGGCGGTGAGCGCCTCCCACCGCATCCGCAGCAGCGGCCGCGGCGCGACGTCGGGCGGCGCCGCTGACGCCGCCGCGGCCGAGCCGTCGGGGCCGCCGGGGCCGCTCATGGGCCCTTCGGGTGCCACACCGTCTTCAGGTCGCAGAACGCCATGATCCGGTCGACGCCGCGGGGCGTGCGGTGGAAGTCCGGCTCCTCCGCCGGCGGGGGCAGCACCCGGGTGACGTCCTCGGCGGCCGCCGTCTCGAGCGCGACCCGGTCGACACCGTCGACGCCCGCGAGGCCGGTGAGGTCGAGGCCGTCGACGTCGAGATGGCCGGCGAGGACCGGGGCGAGCTCGGCGACGGACCCGGTGAGCACGTCGACCGTGCCGGGCGGGACGTCGGAGGTCGCGAGGATCTCGGTCAGGGTGACGGCGGGCAGTGGCCGGGCCTCGCTCGCGACGACGACGACCGTGTTCCCCCCGACGAGGGCCGGCGCGACGACGGACACGAGGCCGAGCAGCGCCGAGCGCTGCGGCGCGATCACGCCGACGACCCCCACCGGTTCGGGCACCGTCAGGTTGAAGAACGGGCCGGCCACCGGGTTGACGCCACCGGCGACCTGCGTCAGCTTGTCCGTCCAGCCCGCGTACCACACGAGCCGGTCGACGGCCCCGTCGACCTCGGCCCGCGCCGCGTCCGGCTCCACGCCGGTGGCGACGAGCTCGTCGACGAGCTGCGCGTGGCGCCCCTCGAGCAGCTCCGCGACCCGGTGGAGGACCTGGCCGCGGTTGAGGGCCGTCGCCGCCGCCCAGCCGGGCTGCGCGGCCCGTGCGGCGACGACCGCGTCGCGGACGTCCTTGCGGGACGCGAGGGCGACGTTCGCGAGCACCGTCCCATCCGCCCCACGGGCCTCGAACGTCCGCCCGGACTCGGAGCGGGGGAAGGCCCCGCCGATGAACAGCTTCGCGGTGCGCAGCACCCGGACCCGCTCAGCCATCGATGCCCCCCCGGTCGGCCGACGGCTCGAGGTAGGCGTGCAGGCCCTGCCGGCCGCCCTCGCGGCCGAAGCCGGACTCCTTCACGCCGCCGAACGGGCTCGCCGGGTCGAAGCGGTTGAACGTGTTCGCCCACACGACGCCGGCCCGGAGCCGGTCGGCCATCCACAGGATGCGCGCGCCCTTCTCCGTCCAGATGCCGGCGGAGAGCCCGTAGGGGGTGTTGTTCGCCTTCGTGACGGCCTCGTCGGGGGTGCGGAAGGTGAGCACCGACAGGACCGGGCCGAAGATCTCCTCCTGGGCGATGCGTGACGACTGCGACACGCCGGTGAACACCGTCGGGGGGAACCAGTTCCCGCGCTCCGGCAGCGGGCAGTCCGCCGTCCAGCGCTGCGCCCCCTCCGCCTCGCCGACGTCGGCGAGCTCGCGGATGCGGGCGAGCTGGGCGGGCGAGTTGATCGCGCCGACGTCGGTGTTCTTGTCGAGCGGGTCACCCAGCCGGAGCGTGCCGATGCGGCGGGTGAGCCGCTCGACGACGAGGTCGTGGACGGGCTCCTCGACGAGCAGGCGTGACCCAGCACAGCACACGTGCCCCTGGTTGAAGAAGATGCCGTCGACGATGCCCTCGATCGTCTCGTCGATGGGCGCGTCGGCGAACACGATGTTCGCCGCCTTCCCACCGAGCTCGAGGGTCAGGCGACGGTCGGTGCCGGCGAGCGTGCGCTGGATGTCCTTGCCCACCGCCGTCGAGCCGGTGAACGCGATCTTGTCGACGCCCGGGTGACGCACCAGCGCCGCACCGGTCGCCCCGGCACCGGTGACGACGTTGAGGACGCCGGGCGGCAGGTCGGCCTGCTCGCACAGCTCCGCGAACCGCAGCGCGGTCAGCGGCGTCGTCTCGGCCGGCTTGAGCACGACGGTGCTGCCGGACGCGAGCGCCGGCGCGACCTTCCACGCGAGCATCAGCAGCGGGAAGTTCCACGGGACGATCGCCCCGACGACCCCGACGGGACGGGGGGCCGGCCCGAGCCCGGCGTGGTCGAGCTTGTCGGCCCAGCCGGCGTGGTGGAACAGGTGGGCGGCGGCGGTGGGCACGTCGAAGTCGCGCGTCTCACGGATCGGCTTGCCGTTGTCGAGCACCTCGAGCACGGCGAACTCGCGCGCCCGCTCCTGCAGCATGCGGGCGAGGCGGAACAGCAGCTTCGCCCGTTCCGCCCCGGGGAGCCCCGACCAGGCGGGCAGCGCCGCACGTGCCGCGGCGACCGCACGGTCCACGTCGGTCCCGCCGGCGAGGGCGACGTCCGCGAGGTGCTCGTCGGTCGCGGGGGAGTGCGTGGGGAACGTGGCGCCGTCGGCCGCGTCCTGCCACGTCCCGCCGATGAACAGGCGGCCCTGCGCGCCGGCGTCGAGGCGCGCGACGGTGCGGGCCTCCGGTGCCGGGGCGTACTCCCAGCCGGGGCTGCCGAGGTCGAGCGGGAAGCGGGACACGTGGCCTCCGGACGGCTCAGTCGAGGGTGACACGGTCGGCGCTGCCGTACACGCCGGTGCGCAGCTTCTGCCGCTGCAGCAGCAGGTCGGTGAGCAGCCCCGACGCGCCGATGCGGTAGCGGTCGGGGGTGAGCCAGTCGGCGCCGACGGTCTCGTTGACGAGGACGAGGTGGCGCAGCGCGTCCTTCGTCGTGCGGATGCCGCCGGCGACCTTCACCCCGCGCGGCTCGCCCGTCATCAGGTGGAAGTCGCGCACCGCCTGCAGCATCACCAGGGCCACCGGGTGGGTCGCGGCGGGGGAGACCTTGCCCGTCGACGTCTTGATCGTGTCGGCCCCGGCGATCAGCGCGAGCCACGACGCCCGCCGGACGTTGTCGTACGTCGCGAGCTCGCCGGTCTCGAGGATGACCTTCAGGTGCGCGTCGCCGCACACCTCCTTCACCGCGCGGATCTCGTCGGCGACGGCTCCGTAGCGGCCCGACAGGAACGCGCCACGGTCGATGACCATGTCGATCTCGTCGGCACCGGCGGCGACCGCCTCGCGCGTGTCGGTCAGCTTGACCGTGCGGGACGCGCGCCCCGACGGGAACGCGGTGGCCACGGCGGCGACCCGCACGGAGCTCCCGGCGACCGCCTCGGCGGCGGTCGCGACGAGGTCGGGGTAGACGCACACCGCGGCGACGGGCGGGACCTCGGCGTCGGCGGGGTCGGGCCGCAGGGCGCGGGCGCACAACGACCGCACCCGCGCCGGCGTGTCCGCCCCCTCGAGCGTCGTCAGGTCGACCGTGCGGATGGCGAGGTCGATCAGCGCCCGCTTCGTGTCCTGCTTCAGCGAGCGGGTCGCGAGCTGCGCGGCCCGCCGCTCGTTGCCGACGCGGTCGACGCCGGGCAGCCCGCGCAGGAAGGCGGTCAGGGCCGCTTCACCGTCGCCGAGGGTGCGCGGGTCGACGTCCAGGTCGGGCAGCACGAGGGCGGCCACGGCGACTCCCGGTCCGGTGACGTCGGGGCCCTCACGGCCCCGCGGGGCCCGGAGGGCCCTGCGGCGCAGGCTACCCGCGGGTCGTCGGGCGCCGGCCGACGAGGGCGAGCTGCCGGCTGAGTGCGACGAGCCGCCCGTCGGCGTCCCACAGGTCGCCGTCCTCCTCGAAGAACCCGTCGGTCAGCGCACGCGTCGTGAACCGGGTCGCCAGCCAGCCGGGCGCCGGACGGCCCCGCACCTGGACGGTCAGCTCGATCGTCGGCGCCCAGGCCAGGTCGCCGACGTCGAGGTCGTAGACGACCGGCGGGTAGGCGTCGGCGACGCACAGCAGCGCCAGCGTGTCGAACGCGTGACCGTCGGACCACCGGCACCAGCCGCCGTGGACGCCCGCACCGGAGGGTGCGCCGCGCGTCCAGCCCGACGTCTCGGCGGGCATGCGGTGGTCGAGCCGGTCGAGGAACTCCGGCAGCGTCCCGCGGGGCGCCGCCCGCAGCGGCTCGTCGAGCGTGTCGACCGCCGGCCACGGCGGGGGCTCCCGCAGCACCCGTGTGGGCCCCTCGGCCCGCGACAGGTCGCCGAACGTGCCGAGCAGCCGCACGCACTCGCGGCCGTCCTGCACGATGCGGGCGGCGACGGTGGCATGACGCCGCCCGTCCCGCACCAGCTCGGTGACGACCTCCACCGGGCCGAGCGCCGGTGGGGCGAGGAAGTGTGCGGTGACGGTGACCGGGTCGGGGCGGTCGGCACGCTCGGCCATCGCACGCGCGCCCAGCGCCATCAGGTAGCCACCGTTCGGGGCGGCGTCACCGATGACGCGCCAGCCCGCACGGCACTCGGCGCCGAAGCGGTCGACGTCCAGCCGCTGCACCGCCGTGTCGTGCGCGAAGCGGCTCACGGCCGTCGCGTCGCGCTCGGTCACGGCATCCCCGCTCCTCGGTGTCGTCCGCTGCGGTCGCGCCCGGGTCGGGCCGGCGGTGACGGCTAGCATCCTACGCCGAGGTCGTGCCGTGCCCCGCGCCCGCCGCCCGCCCCTCCCGCCCCTCCGCACGAGCGAGCCCTCCGTGACCGACGCGCCCGACCGCGACCTGCCCGAGCCGACCGTCGAGGCGACGCTGCCGACGATCGTCGAGCTGTGCAAGCAGCGCGGCATCATCTTCCCGTCCTCCGAGATCTACGGCGGCTTCCGCTCGACGTGGGACTACGGCCCGCTCGGCGTCGAGCTGAAGGAGAACGTCAAGCGCCAGTGGTGGCGCTCGATGGTGCAGCTGCGTGACGACGTCGTCGGCCTCGACGCGTCGATCCTGATGCATCCGAAGGTGTGGGAGGCGTCGGGGCACCTCGCCAACTTCTCCGATCCGCTGGTGGAGTGCACGCGCTGCCACAAGCGGTTCCGCGCCGACCACCTGGAGGAGGCGATCGCCGCGGGTGAGCTCGCCGCGATGGTCTGCCCCGACTGCGGGGGGACGCTGACCGACCCGCGCAACTTCAACCTGATGTTCAAGACGCACGCCGGTCCGGTCGATGACGAGGGGGCGGTCGTGTGGCTGCGTCCCGAGACCGCGCAGGGCATGTTCGTCGACTTCCTCACGATCCAGCGCACCAGCCGGCGCAAGGTGCCCTTCGGCATCGCCCAGATGGGGAAGTCGTTCCGCAACGAGATCACCCCGGGCAACTTCGTGTTCCGCACGCGCGAGTTCGAGCAGATGGAGATGGAGTTCTTCGTCGCGCCCGGCTCCGACGAGGAGTGGCACCAGTACTGGATCGACGAGCGGCGCCGCTGGTACGAGGACCTCGGGCTGCGCGGGGAGAACATCCGCGTCCGCGAGCACACCGCCGACGAGCTGTCGCACTACGCGAAGCGCACCGTCGACCTCGAGTTCTACTTCCCCGACCCGTCGATGGGCTGGTCGGAGCTCGAGGGCATCGCGAACCGCACCGACTTCGACCTCAAGGCGCACGAGGCGGTCAGTGGGCAGGACCTGCGCTACTACGACCAGGCCGCCGACGAGCGCTACCACCCCTACGTCATCGAGCCCGCCGCCGGCGCGACCCGGGCGACGCTCGCGTTCCTCTACGACGCGTACCGGGTCGAGCAGGCCCCCGACGCCGACGGGAAGCTGCAGGAGCGGGTCGTGCTCAAGCTCGACCCGCGGCTGGCGCCGTACCAGGTCGCCGTGCTGCCGCTGTCGAAGAAGCCGGAGCTGTCGGAGGTGTCGCGGCGCGTGTTCGACCTGCTGAAGGTCGACCGGATGGTCGAGTACGACGAGACCCAGTCGATCGGCCGGCGCTACCGGCGTCAGGACGAGATCGGCACCCCCGCCTGCGTCACCGTCGACTTCGACACCCTCGAGGACGATGCCGTCACCGTGCGCGACCGCGACACGATGGCGCAGGAGCGGGTGTCGATCGACCGGCTGCCCGGCTACCTCGACGAGCGGCTCCCGCGCCGCTGATCAGCGGTCCGCCGGCCCCTCCCGGCGCTCCTCCAGCCGGCCGAGCCGCCGCTCCACGTCGCGCAGCGCCCGGAGCAGCGTGCTCGTCGCCGCCAGCAGCGCGGCGACCCCGAGGGTCGTGGTGAGCACCAGCACCGCGTCGACGACGTCGCCGGCCCGCAGCGCGAGGGTCGCCGCCCCCGCGCCGACCAGCGCGACGGCGTAGGCGACGATCAGCGCCGCCCGGCCGGCGACCCGGGTGGGGTCGCCCGGTCCGGGGTCCTCGGGACGGTCCATCCGGCCAGCGTAGGCTCCCCCCATGTCCAGCCCGTCCGCGCCGCCCCCGCCGACCGTGCGGCCGCTGCGCGGCCGGGTCGCCACCGCCGCATGGGGCGCCCCGGCGCTCCTCGCCCCGTTCCTCACCCCCACGTCCGACCCGACGTCGGCCCCTACGTCCGACCGGGGCGAGGGGGAGCTCCCGGCGGCGGAGGTGTGGTTCGGCGCGCACCCGGCACGACCGTCGTCCGTCGCCGTCGGCCGCACGTCCGACCCCGACGGCCGCTGGGTCCCGGCGGATCGGCTCCCGGAGGCGGAGCGACCGCACGTGCTCGTCAAGCTCCTCGCCGCGGGCGGCCCGCTGTCCATCCAGGTGCATCCGGACGACGCGACCGCCGCCGCCCGGGCGCCCGAGGACCCGCTGGGGAAGCCGGAGCTGCTGCGTGCGCTCGGGCCGATGCGCATCCTGTGCGGGCTGCGTCCCGCGGCCGCGTCACGGGCGCTGCTGTCGCGTCTCGCGCCGGACGCGGTACCGCTGCTCGAGGCCCTCGGGCACGGGGACGACGGGCTCGCCGAGGCCGTCGCGCTCGTGCTGCGCGCGGACCGGACGGCCCGCGCGGCGCTGCTCGCCGCCGTCCTCGACGGCGCCCGCGCGCTGCTCGCCGAGCCGGAGCCGTCGGCGGCCGCCCCGGCGACGGCGACGGACGTCGCGACGCGTCGGGCGGCGCGGCTCGCGCTCGACCTGCACGAACGGTTCCCCGACGACCCGGGCGTCGTCGTCGCCCTGCTGCTCGACGACGTCGACCTCGCCCCGGGGCAGCGGGTGTTCGTCGCCCCGGGCACGCCCCACGCCTACCTGTCCGGACTCGGCCTGGAGGTCATGGCGCCGTCCGACCAGGTCCTGCGCGGCGGGCTGACCGTCAAGCCCGTCGACGTCGACGGGTTCCTCGACGTCCTCGACGCCCGCGCGCCCGGCCTCCCCACCACCGCGACGCTGCCACGTCGGCTCGACGGCACGGGCTGGCGCCGCCACGTCACCCCGACGGACGCGTTCGTCGTCGACGAGGCGGACGTCGACGGCGGACCGCTCGTCGTCGAACGCACCGGCGCCGCCGCCGGCCTGCTCGTCTGCGTCGCCGGGACGGTGCACGTGCGCGCCGGTGACGGCAGCGTCGCCGACGTGGAGGCCGGCGAGGGCGCGCTGCTCGCCCCGGGCGACGACCCCGTCGAGCTCGAGGGGCAGGGCGCCGTCGTCCATGCGGTGGGGCGTCAGCCCGGTGCGGGCTGACCCGACCAGCGGGCGAAGCGCTCCCGTGCGAAGACGCCGGCGTCGCGGGCGATGCGCAGGCGGGTGCGGGGGCGGGGCGGTGCCAGGCGCACCTCGCGCTCCAGCACCCGGGGGCCGCGTCGCAGCGTCAGGCGCACGGCGGCGTCGGGGCCGTGACGGCGCAGCACCGTCGGCAGCTCCTCCGCCGTCAGCGTCTCCCCGTCGACGGCGAGCAGCTCGTCCCCGCCGCTGACGCCGGCCGTCCATGCCGCACCGCCACGCAGCACCGTGCGGATGCGCAGCCGCCCGCCGTCGTTCCCGGCGAGCACGTCCAGGCGGGGCGTCGGTGGCGACTCGTCGGCGACGAGCTCGAGCGCGAGCACCGCGAGGTCGTCCCGCGGGTCGGGCGCGCCGGCGACGGTGGTGAGCCGCTCGGCGAGCGCGGCGACCTCGTCCCCCCCGGCACGGGCGAACGCGTCCAGCACGTCCTGCTCGGTGTAGCCGCGCGGACGGCCCGCGGCGTCCGGACCGTGCCGGACCCACAGGTCACGCAGGACCGCGTCGAGCCCGTCGCCGTCGGGCTCGACGCTGCGCAGGCGCACGTCGAGGGTGAACGCCGCGAGGGCGCCCTGGGCGTAGTAGTCCGCCCCCGCGTTCGGCGTGTTCTCGTCACGTCGGTAGAACTTCGTCCACGCGGTGCGCGACGCGTCGTGCAGCGTCTGCCGCGTCGCCCCCGGGGTCTCGTCGACCGCGTGGCGCAGCCGGTCGAGCGCGTCCAGCAGGTCGCCGACGCTCCACAGCCCCGCGCGGGAGGGGAGCAGCCGGTCGTAGTACGACGTCCACCCCTCGGCGATCCACAGCGACGGGGTCAGGACCGGCCGGTCGAGCGGCGGGGCCAGCAGGTCGACGGGGGTGAGCCGGCGCACGTTCCACAGGTGCAGGTGCTCGTGGGCGAGGAGCGACTGGAGGCGCCGCCGCCGTTCCGGGTCGGTGCTCGCGTGGGGGGCGAACGCGACGACGCAGCCGTCGCGATGCTCCAGTCCACCGCCGTCCCCGTCGATCGCGAGGACGGTGTAGCGCGGCGCCGGCAGGGAGCCGCCCAGCAGGTCCGTCGCCGCGTGGGCGAGGCGGCCGAGGTCGTCGGCGAGGCCGCGGACGTCGACGCCGTCCCCGTGCCCGGCCCAGACGACCCGATGCTCGACGCCGTGGACGTCGACCGCGGAGGTGCGCAGCGTCCCCACGGCGATCGCCGCGTCGACCAGCTGGTCGTGGTCGTCGGCGACGTAGGGGCCCTCGCCCGTCCCCGGCAGCAGCACGGCGACGTCCTCGCCGTGGTCGAGCCCGGTCAGGTGCACGTGATGCGGCCGGTCGCGCGCCGGCTCGAAGCACGGGAAGGTCGCCGCCCCGACGAGCAGCGCATGATGGTCGTCGACGTGGTTGGTGCGTACCGACGCGTCGAAGGCGTACCACTCGAGCTCGACGACGAGCTCGCCGGCGACCGGCGGCACCCGCCAGGCGGACACCCCGTCGGGGGTGAGCGGCACGTGGCGGCCGGCACCGTCACGGGCCGCGACGTGCTGCAGGTGGTGCACGTAGTCCCGGACGACGTAGCTCCCGGGCGTCCACGTCGCGACGGTCAGCCGTCCGCCGTCCGCCGCGACGTCCTCGGGCACGCGCATGGTGACGGTCGCGAGATGCTGGTGCCGGGCGGACAGGTCGACGAGGTACGCCACGGGGCGAGGGTCGTGCGTCGCCACCCGGCCCTCCACTCGTCGCTCCGTCGAGGCTACCGAGGGGGCGGCTACCTTCCGCCGGCGAGCGCGGTCGCCCGCGCCCCGCGTCCGACCCGGAGGAGCCGATGCCCGGCCTGCCACTCGCCGACCGGCACGAGACCGTGCTGCCCGCCGTCGACCCGTCGCTGCACGACGCGCACCAGGCCGCGCTGACCCTCGACCCGGGGCCGCGGAAGGTCGCCCTCGGCGAGCTCGTCGCGGGGGATCCGACGTTCATCGGTGGCTGGGCGGCGCTGTCCACGCTCGGTGCCGAACCGGTCGAGCGGTACGCGTACGCACGCGTCGGCTACCACCGGGGGCTCGACGCGCTGCGGGCGAACGGCTGGGGTGGCAGCGGCCTGGTGCGCTGGTCGCAGCCGTCGAACCGGCCGTTCCTCACCTGCCTGGTCCGCCTGCGGGAGGCCGCCCGGGAGATCGGGGAGGTCGCCGAGGTCGAACGCATCGACGTGTTCCTCCGCGACCTCGACCCGGACTGGACCGACGACAACCTGCCCGTCTGACCGGACGGGGACCTGGAGGGCGGGTGGCCGGCAGGATCCTCAAGGAGGACATCGACGCGCTGCGGCAGCAGGCCGACATCGTCGCGGTCATCGGGGACTACACGACGCTGCGCCGCGCGGGGAAGTCGTTCAAGGGGCTGTGCCCGTTCCACACCGAGCGGACCCCGTCGTTCACCTGCACGCCCGACGGCAACTTCTTCCACTGCTTCGGCTGCGGTGCCAGCGGTGACATCTACGACTTCCTCCAGCGGGTCGAGGGCATGGACTTCCCCGAGGCGGTGGAGACGCTCGCCCGCCGCAGCGGCTTCCCGCTCCGGTACGAGCAGCTGTCGAACCGGGAGCGTCGTGCGATCGGTGAGCGCTCACGGCTCGTCGCCGTCTCCCACCTCGCGCGGGACCACTTCGTGCGTCGGCTGCTGGGGGAGGAGGGCACGGCCGCACGCGAGTACCTCAAGAGCCGCGGCTTCGGTCGCGCCGAGGCGGACGCCTTCCAGCTCGGGTTCGCGCCCGAGGCCTGGGACGACCTCAGCAGGGCGCTCGTCGCCGACGGCGTCGAGGCGGAGGACCTGCTCGCGATCGGCGTGAGCGTGCGCAACGACCGTGGCGGGCTGCGCGACCGCTTCCGCGGGCGCGTCATCTTCCCCATCCACGACCCCGGCGGGGACGTCATCGGCTTCGGCGGACGCGTGCTCCCCGGCATCGACTTCGGCGACTTCGAACCGCCGAAGTACCTGAACTCGCCGGAGACGCCGCTGTACCGCAAGTCCCGGGTGCTCTACGGCGTCCCGCAGGCGCGTGCGGAGATCGTCGCCCGCGACCAGGTCCTCATCTGCGAGGGCTACACCGACGTCATCGCCCTGCACCAGGCGGGCTTCGCGAACGCGGTCGCGACGTGCGGGACGGCCGTCGGCGTCGAGCACCTGCGGGCGCTGGCGCGGTACACGAAACGGGTCGTCCTCGCGTTCGACGCCGACCGGGCGGGCACCCAGGCGGCGGAGCGCGCGTGGGAGGCGGTGCGGGAGCTCGCGGGGACGGGGACGACCGCACTCGACCTGTCGGTGCTCCCGCTCCCGGAGGGACGTGACCCCGCCGACCTCGTCGGGGACGTCGGTGCGGACGGGCTGCGGGAGGCGGTGGGCACCGCCCGGCCCGTCGTCCCGTTCCTCATCGCCGCCCGACGTGCGCAGGCGGACCTCACGTCGGAGCAGGGCCGGGTCGCCGCCCTGCGGGAGGCGCTCACGGTCCTCGGGCAGGAGCCGGATCCGGAGCTGCGGCGCGGCTGGGCCCGCAGCGAGGTCGCACGGCCGCTCGGCGTCGCCTACGACCTCGTCGTCGCGACCGCGGCCCGGCAGGGCATCCGGCTCGACACCGTCGAGGGCGTCGCCTCCACCCGAGGCCAGCGCGCCCCGCGACCCGCGGCGCAGGCCGCGCCGGCCGACCCTGCGGTCGCCGACGCGCGGCTCGAACGTGCCGTGCTGCGCGCCGTCCTCCAGACGCCCGACCTGCTGCCGCCGGCGGCCGGCACGCTGCAGGTCGACAGCTTCCACCACCCGTCGGCGGCGGCCGTCTGGCGGGCCGTCGCCGCGGCCGGAGGTCCGGGCGCGTCCGGGGACGCGGTGCTCGCCGCGGCGGAGGACGACCTCGTGCGTGACGTCGTCCGGGGGCTGCTCCTCGAGCCGGACCCGGCCGACAGCGCCGAGGAGCCGGAGCTGCGCCGGCGCGCGGCGACCGACCTCGTCCACCGCCTCGTCGCCCGGGGCCTCGTCGCCGAGGAGCAGGCGCTGCGGGAGCGGCTCTCCGCGGTCGACGCGGCCGGCGCGCCCGAGGAGGTGCTCCGCCTGCAGGGCGAGCTGCAGGAGCTGGCGGCGCGACGGCGGGCGCTGCGGGACGGTGAGGACGCCGGCTGAGCGTGTCACACCCCCGGCGTACGGTGCTGCCATGGACACGCCGACGCTGCCCCTGCCGCTGCCGCTGCCGTTCGACGACGAGACCGACCGTGCGGTCCCGTTCGTCCTGACCGCCGCCGCGCACCGCGAGGTGCTCGGCCGCACCCCGCCGCTCACGCCCGTCACCGGCGCACCCACCCCGCACGACGCCCCGGACGATGCCCCGCACGACGCCGCCCGTGCGGCCGCCGGCGAGGCTCCCGACGTCGCCGAGGCCGTGGCGGCCGGGAACGACCCGGACGACACCCGGCGGCTGCAGGCCCGTGCCCTGCGCCGGTCCGGCATGCCGGCCGCCACCATCGCCGCGGCGCTCGACGTCGACGCCGCCGTCGTCACGGGCTGGACGGCGGACCTCGACGACGAGCTCGCCCGTCGTCGTCGCCGCCGGTCGCAGCGGACGCGCCGGCCGGGGACCGGACCGGTCGCCGCACCGGCGGCCGCACCGGCGGGGGACGGCGGCACCGGCGACGTGGACGTCGCCGCGCTGCTGCCGGGCCTCGCCCTCGCCCTCACCGTCGTCGACGCCGACGGCGTGACGATCGCCCACGACCGGCTCGCACCGGTGGTGATGCTCGTCGACGCGCTGCGGGATGCGGGGGCCGCCGCGCCGGAGCGCGTCCGCGTCGCCCTCCGCGTCGGGACGGACGAGCCGCTGGACCGGGTGCGCGCCGACGTCGCGCAGCGGCTGGGCGTCGCACCGACGACGGTGACGGCCGGCCGGGCGTCGGACGGGACACGGACGGGCGTGCGGCTGCGCGTCGACATCCGGGAGGCCGCCGCGGCCGAGCAGGTCCGGGCCTGGGTCGAGGGTTCGGGGCTCCGGGGGTGGGACTCGAACCCACAAACCTTTCGGTTAACAGCCGACTGCTCTGCCAGTTGAGCTACCCCGGAATGGGCGAGCGCCCCGGAGGGCGCGGCCGGCGGAGTGTAGCAACGGCCCCTCCGGGGCCCGCCGGCACCACCGGGGCGGGTGCGCTCAGCGGGGCAGGTCGACCTGCTTGAACTCGTGCAGCATCGGCTCGTCGTCGACGAGCCGCACGATCCGCTCGATCCGCTCACGGGAGACGTCCCCGTCGTCGCCGGGCCGGTCGAGCAGCCGGACGAACACGCCCCGCTGCGCACCGAGGAACGTCGGGACGCCCCACACCTCCCGGGCCACCAGGCCCTCATGGGTCGAGCGCAGCGGCTCGAGTCCGTCCTCCGCAGCGTCGACGAGCACCGTCGGTGCACCCGCACGCGAGAGCGCCGCCGCGACGCGGTCGGGGTCACGCAGGTCCTCCGCCCGGTCGTGCCGCAGCGCGAACAGCTCCAGGTGCACGTCGAGGAACCGGTCCGGCGCACGTTCACGGACCACCTCGGCGACGGCGAGCGCGAGCACGCCGCTGCGCCGCAGTGCCGCCGGCGCGTCCCAGCGGACGTCCCCCGCCTCCGCGGCCTTCGCCTGGGTGAGGCTGAACGGTCGCACGTCCACGTCCCACGCCGCACCGGCACGCAGTGCCGCGACCACGTGCTCGTTCGCGTTGCGGGCGAACGGGCACAGGTAGTCGTAGGTCAGGCCGAAGCGCAGCGTCGTCATCGACGTCCTCCTGGGTCGTGCCGGCGGGCGGTCGGCGTCCTCATCCGAGCATGCAGGTGGTCAGGTCGCCCAGCGCCGCACCGCACGCGGTCTGCACCGCGCGGAGCGTCAGGCCGAACGCGAAGAACGCGCCCCACGCGAAGCCGACGTACTCGCGCCGCTCGCGCCGCAGCGCAGCGAGACGACCGCCGACGACGGCGACCAGCGGGAACAGCGACCCGTAGAACGCGTGCAGCCACGCGTCGGCCGGCCCCACGACCCGCCGGCCGATGACGAGCAGCACGATGCCCAGCACCGTCTGCACGACGAGCAGGTTCTCCGTCCAGTGCTGCAGCGCCCGCATGCCCGTCGGGGTCGCGTCGCGCCGCAGGACGAGCAGCGCCACCGCCCACACCATCGTCACGACGAACGCGAGGACGATCGCCGAACCGAGCCAGCGGTGCACCAGCGTCATGCGGGCTCCTCGCGTCGCGACGTCAGCCACGCGCCGGCGACGATGAGGAGCGCACCACCCAGCGCCAGCGGATGCACCGTCTCACCGAGGAACACGACCCCGAGCGCGATCGCGACGATCGGGACGAGGTAGACGGCGACCGACCCCCGTGGTGCTCCGACCCGGCCGATCAGCGTCGCGATCGCGACGAACGCCAGGGCGGTGCCGAGCACCCCCAGGGGCACCATCGCGAGCAGCGACGGCCAGCTCGGGCGCGACGACGACAGTCCGACGAGGGCGAACGGCAGGACGAAGACGATCGCGGCGCGCTGCGCCCGCAGCATCACCGGCAGCGACCCGTACCGCTGCTGCAGCGGCGTGACGAGCGTCGCCGCCAGGCCGTACAGGGTCGCCGCGGTCAGCGCCATCGCCGCCCCGAGCAGCGTCTCCGTCGTGCCGAGGCTCGCGACGGGGACCTCGGGGAGCGACACCGCGACGATGCCGACGAAGCCCACGCCGAGCCCGACCGCCTGCACGCGGGCGGGGAACGTGCGGCCCAGCAGCGCCGTCCACGCCACCGTCATCAGCGGCATCGCCCCGTTGAGCATCCCCGCGACCGACGAGTCGATCCACTGCTGCGCGAGCGGGAACAGCAGCAGCGGGATACCGAGCCAGACCAGCCCGATCGCCGAGGTGCGGCGCACGTCCGCCCGCGACATCTCGACGTGGCGGGCGCGCGGGAACAGCGACAGCGTGCCGAAGCCGAGCAGCAGCCGGAGGAGGGTCACCACCGCCGGCGCGAGGGACGTCAGCCCGATCTCGATGAACAGGAACGACGATCCGAACACGCCGCCGACGAACAGCAGCAGCCCCCAGTCGCGGGCGGTGAAGGCGTCGCGGGAACGTCCCTGCGCGGTGATCGGGGTGCGCTCGGCGCGGTGCGCGTCGGCGTTCGGACCGCCTCCCATCACCTGCACCGCCATCCCGTCCGGGGCCCGGGCGTCACCGGGCCGTACCGGTAGCGTCAGGCTATCCGCCGGGAGGGACCGGCCGGTCGGGGGTCGTCGCCATGGAGCTCGCACCGTCCGCGCACGGGCGCGAGCTGCTCGGGCGCATGCGGACGTTCGTCGACGAGGACGTCATCCCCGCGGAGGCCGCGCACGCGGCGGAGCTGGAGGCCCTCCGGGCGGCCGGCACGCCCCATGCGGAACCGGAGGTGCTGGTCCGGCTGAAGCGGCGGGCGCAGGAGCTCGGCCTGTGGAACCTGTTCCTCCCGGAGCCGGTCCCCGCCCACCTCGGCGTCGGCGGTGGCGTCTCCGTCCTCGACTACGCCCACCTCGCGGAGGAGACGGGCCGCTCCCCGCTGCTCGCCCCCGAGGCGACCAACGGTGCGGCGCCCGACACCGGCAACATGGAGCTGCTGCTCGCCCACGGCACGCCCGAGCAGCAGGAGCGCTGGCTCCCGCCGCTGCTCGCCGGCACCGCCCGCTCCGCCTTCCTCATGACCGAGCCGGACGTCGCCTCGTCCGACCCGCACAACGTGCGCACGCGTCTGCGCCGGGACGGTGACGAGCTCGTCCTCGACGGCCGCAAGTGGTGGTCGTCGGGCGCCGCCTCACCGCGCTGCGCCCTCACCATCGTCATGGCGCTCAGTGACCCCGACGCGCCCCGCGGCCAGCGGCACTCGATGGTCCTCGTCCCCGCGGACACCCCCGGGCTCGAGGTCGTCCGTGAGCTGCCCGTGTTCGGCAGGTTCGAGGGGGCCGGTGGCCATCCGGAGCTGCGGCTCACCGACGTGCGCGTCCCCGCGACCGAGCTGCTCGGCGGAGCGGGGGAGGGCTTCCGGCTGGCGCAGGCCCGGCTGGGTCCGGGCCGGATCCACCACTGCATGCGGCTGCTGGGGATGGCCGAGCGTGCCCTCGCGCTGACCTGCACCCGCGCGCTGACACGGGAGGCGTTCGGTGGTCCGCTCGCCGACCAGGGGGTGGTCCGACGCGACATCGCGCAGGCGCGGGTCCGCATCGACCAGGCACGGCTGCTGACGCTGCGCGCCGCCGCCCGCATCGACGCGGAGGGCGCCCGCGCAGCACGCGACGACATCGCCGCGATCAAGATCGTCGCGCCGGCCGCCGCCCTGTGGGTCATCGACCGCGCCATCCAGGTCCACGGCGGTGCCGGCGTCAGCGACGACACGCCGCTCGCCCTGCTGTGGGCGCACGCGCGCACCCTGCGGCTCGTCGACGGTCCCGACGAGGTGCACGAGATGGTGCTGGCCCGCCGGGAGCTCGCCCGCCACCGTCCCGACGACGGGGGCACCGGCCACGGGGGCGACGGCGGTGGGTGAGCGGGCCGCACGCGCCCCGCGGATCGTGCTGGGGCTCGACGGCTGCCCGAAGGGCTGGGTCGCGGTCACCCTCGAGGACGGGTGCGTCAGCGACGTGCGCGTCGTGGGGACCGTCGCTGCGGCGCTCGCGACCTGCACCCCCGCCGCGGTCGGCATCGACATGCCCGTCGGCCTCGTCGACGGGCCGCGCGACACCGACGCCGCCGCCCGCGCGCTGCTCCCCGGCCGCGGTGCCGTGGTGTTCTCCACCGCCCCCCGCAGCGTCGTCGAGGGGTACGTCGCCGGCACGGTGACGACCCATGCGGCGGCGACCGCGCGGAGCGTCGCCGCCTGCGGGGTCGGACTCAGCCAGCAGGCGTGGCGGCTCGTGCCCAAGATGGCAGAGGTCGAGGCGCTCGCCGCCGCCGGCGCGGCGCTCACCGAGGTCCACCCCGAGCTCGCCTTCGCGACGGTCGCCGGCGCCCCGCTGCCGCGGAAGCGGTCCTGGCCGGGCCTGATGCTCCGACGGCGGCTGCTCGAGGACCTCGGTGTCGCCCTGCCCGACCGGTTCCCGGGCGACACGGACGCCGCCCCCGACGACGTCGTCGACGCGGCCGTCTGCGCGTGGGTCGCCGACGGCATCGCGTCGGGCGCGCCGCTGCGCCGCGTGCCGGAGGACACCGCGCAGGTCGCCCACGGCCGGCCGATCGTCATCACCGTCCGCGAGCGCTGACCGGCGCTGCCGACGGCCTCAGCCGGCGACGAGCAGTGCCATCGCGCCGAGCGCACCGACGACGCCGCCGCCCTGCACGGGATGGAGCCGCTCGCGCAGCACCCGGCGGGCGAGGAGCAGGGCGACGACGGGGTACAGCGACGACAGGAGCGAGGAGATGCTCAGCAGGCCCCCGCGGGTCGCGAGCAGGAACAGCACGTTCGCGAGCATGTCCGCGACGCCGGCACCGAGGATGAACGGCGT
>CAJXTG010000009.1 GCA_913060655.1 uncultured Nitriliruptoraceae bacterium
GCCCCGGCCGGCCCGGCGGCGGGCGACCTGCGCGGCGATGCGCGGCTGCGCCGCCGCGAGCGCCGCCGCGGCGAGCAGCAGCCACGGCACGACCACGTCGAAGCTGCCGCCCGGCAGGCGCACGAGGAGCAGCCCGCCGAGGAGCCCGCCGGACACGGTCGCGACGAGCAGGCGGCGCACGATGCGTCCGCGTCCGCGCAGCGTCGCCCGGTAGCCGATCGTCGCCATCACCGCGCCGGGCACGAGCCCGACCGTGTTCGACACGTTCGCGAGCACCGGCGGGATGCCGAGCAGCAGGAGTGTGGGGAACGTGACGAGCGTCCCGGCGCCGACGACGGCGTTCATCACCCCGGCGGTCAGCCCCGCGGCGACGAGCAGCAGCGCGTCGGCGGGGCTCATCCGGCGCCCCCGCGCCGCCGTGCCGCCCACACGGCGCCGAGCGCGCCACCGGCGACGACGTAGGCGGCCCACTTCAGCCCGGCGGCGGCGACGGTCACCCCCACCCCGGCGGCCGTCACCTCCCCGAGCAGCGTGACGAGGGTGGCGACGTTCTCGACCTGGTCGGCGACGGCGGCGGTGAGGACCGCGCCGGTCGCGACCGTGCCGGCCGCGACCGTGCTCGTGCCGACGAGCCGGCGCACCGCGACGACCGCGACGACGGGGAACAGCAGGTCCAGGCCGTGCGCCCACAGCGTCGGCGTCCACGCCGCCGCCCGCCACGACGCGACGATCGCCGCTGCCGTTGTCGGGTCGGCGGTGAGCTGCAGCGTCAGCATGCCCGCCGGTGCGGCAGGGGTGCGCAGCGGCAGGGCGACGACGTTGATGGTGACGAGCAGGCCGAGCGCGAGCAGGACCGGCGTGCGGGCCGTCGCGGGCCGCGGTGCCGTCGCGGCCGCCCGGCCCCTCACCCGTCGGGGCGGGTGCGCGTGGCCCACCGCAGCCATCCGCCGGCGATGCCCACGGCGACCGCCGCGGCACCGACGGTCCCGTCCAGCGGCACCCCGAGCCGGGCGGGCACGTCGACGGCGGCGTCGAGCGACAGCGCGCCCGGTCCGGCGACCGCGACGGCGAGGGCGACGACGATGAGGTAGCCGTTGAGCTCCCAGCCCTTGTGCACCGACCAGAACCCCGACGTCGCGTTGTTCACCAGCGCCGCGGTCGTCATCGTCCCCGCGACGGCGGCGGCGGGCAGCGGGGTCAGCAGGCCGGCGGCGAGGCCGAGCCCGCCGAGCAGCTCCCCCGCGCCGGCGAGCAGCGTCGCCGTGCGGCCGTCACCGAACCCGAGCGACGCGAACCAGGCGGACGTGCCGCGGATGCCGCCACCGCCGAACCAGCCGAACAGCTTCTGGAACCCGTGCAGCGACAGCGGCACGCCGACACCGACGCGCAGCAGGAGGAGGCCGAGATCGGCGGTGGTGGGGTCCATCCCCGGCAGGCTAGTGGTGCGGGGTCGGGCCGAGGCCGACGTGGCCGGGGGTGAGCACGTCGACGACGACGTCGGCATGGTCGGCGAGGTCGGCGGCGGCGTGGGCACGGCGGACCGCGACGGTCCACAGGCCGGCCGCACGGGACGCCCGTGCGCCCGTCGGCGTGTCCTCGACCCCGACGGTGGCGGCCGGGTCGACGTCGAGCAGCCGGCAGGCCGCCAGGTACGGGTCGGGGTCCGGCTTGTGCCCGGGGGTGTCGCCGGACGCGACGATCGGGCCGACGAGGTGGGCGACGCCCGTGCGGTCGAGGACCCGGTCGATGTGGTCGCGCGTCGACGACGACACCACGGCGACGCCGAGGCCCGCGTCGACCGCGGCGCGGAGGGTGTCCACGGCGTCGTGGTGGATGGCGAGGTCGGCGTCGAACAGGGCGCGGAAGCGGGTGCGGACCTCGTCCCGGAACGTGTCGACGTCGCCGAGGTCACCGCGGGCCTGGAAGTGGGCCCAGTTGGCGGCGAAGGGCCGGCCGACGAGGGCGGCGAAGTCGTCGGCGGCCCAGTCGATGCCGCGGGCGCGCAGCGTCTCCGACCAGGCGATCTCCGACAGCGACTCGGTGTCGGCGAGGGTGCCGTCGCAGTCGAACGCGACGGCGACGGGTGGGCGGGGTGGACGCATCAGGCGCCTCCGGGGTCGGTGATGCCGTAGAAGACGCGTTCGGTGATGGTGCGCACGTGGCGGGCGTGGCGGAACCAGTCGGCCTCCAGCCGCTGCCGGCCGCCGCGGCCGTAGCCCATCGCACGGGCGAGCCGTTCCAGCCGGTCCCCCGTCGGCAGCACGTCGGCGTCCCGCTGCCGCAGCAGCGTCAGCCGGTCGCGGACGGTGCGGGCGAAGCGCAGCCCGTCCCGCAGGTCCCCCGCCTCGCGATGGTCGAGCAGTCCCTCGTCCTCGAGCGCGTCGAGCGCGGCGCGCGTGGAGGGGGTGCGCAGCGCCGGGCGGAGGTGGGCGTGCTCGAGCTGCAGCAGCTGCACGGTCCACTCGACGTCGGCGACGCCGCCCGGTCCGAGCTTGACGTGCCGTTCGGCGTCGACCCGGCGGGGGATGCGCTCCTTCTCGATGCGGGCCTTCATCCGGCGCGTCGCCGCCCGCCGCTCGGCGTCCAACCCGTCGCCGTGGGCGCGCGCGGCCGCCGCCGCCTCGAAGCGCCGTCCGAGGTCACGGTCGCCGGCGACGCTGCGCACCCGCAGCAGCGCCTGCCGCTCCCACGGTTCCGCCCAGCGGTCCCAGTAGGCGCAGTAGCTGTCGAGCGTGCGCGACAGCGGCCCGTTGCGCCCCTCGGGGCGCAGGTCGGCGTCGACGTCGAACGCGGTGCCGTCGGGGGTGATGCGGGAGAGGGAGTCGATGACGTCGGCGGCGATCGTCAGCGCGAGCGCCCCGGCGTCGGCGGGGTCGGCGCCGGCGGCGACCTCGTGGACGAACACGACGTCGAGGTCGGACGCGTAGCTGAGCTCCGCACCGGCGAGCGTGCCCATGCCGACGATCGTCATGCTCACGGGCAGCTCGTCGGGGCCGGCGAGCCCCCGCGCCTCCGCCTGCCGGCGCAGCTCCGCCCGCAGGGCCGCGACGAGGCACGCCTCGGCGATCGCGGTCAGCTCGGCGGCCGGCCCGGGCCGCTGCGCCGGCGCCGTGTCGGTGGCACCGCCCGACCCGTCGGCGTCGACGTCCCGCAGCACGACGCGCAGCAGCTCGAGCTGCTTGAACCGCCGCAGCGCCGCGGTCGTGTCCTGCCAGTGGAGCCGTGCGACGGCCATGCGGGCGAGCTCCTCGCCGGTGCGCGGCTCGTCGCGCAGGCGCGGGTCGCGCAGCCACTCGACGCCCTGCGGCTGGCTGATCAGCAGCTCCCCTGCGAGCCGGGACGTGCCCAGCACCCTGCCGAGCAGCTCGGCGGCGGCCGGCTGGTCCCGCAGGTGGCGCAGCAGCAGGCTGCCGTCGCCCTGCGCCTCGAGGAGGTCGCGGAGCACGAGCAGCCCGCCGTCGGGGTCCGCGCTGCCCTCCAGCGCCTGCAGGACGGCGGGCAGCACCGCACGGACCGTGACCGCGCGGCGCGACACGCCGCCGGTGAGCGCACGGATCGAACGCAGCGCCGCACCCGCGTCACGGAACCCCAGTGCGGCGAGCCGCTCCTCGGCGGACCCGTCCCCCATGCGGGCGACCTCCCCGGGGAGCGTCACCCCTGCGGCGGACGCGGGCACGGCCGCATGCCGCTCGAGCAGCGGCCGGTAGAAGATCCGTGCGTGCAGGTCCCGCACCCGCGCCTGCGCGCGGGTCAGCTCGGCCATCATCCGCTCCCCCGCCGACCCGTCGGGGCCGCCACGGTGGCCGAGGGCCCGGGCGAGGCGGTCCTGCGCGGCCGGGTCGTCGGGGACGGTGTGGGTGCGCCGCTCGTTGGCGAGCTGCAGCGCATGCTCGACGCGGCGCAGCGACCAGTAGGTGCGGTCGAGCTCGGCGGCGTCCTCCTCGTCGACGTACCCGTTCGCCGCGAGCGCGGTCAGCGCGTCACCGGTGCCGCCGACGCGCAGGCTGCGGTCGGCCCGGCCGTGGACGAGCTGCAGCAGCTGGACGGTGAACTCGACGTCGCGGATGCCGCCGGGGCCGAGCTTGAGCTGGCGGGCGCCGTCGCGCCGCACGTCCGGCCGCGACTCGATGCGGGCCTTCATCGCACGGACCTCGGCGACCGCCTCCGGGTCGAGCCGCTCGGGCCACACGAACGGTTCGGCGGCGGCGAGCCACCGTCCCCCGAGCTCACGGTCCCCGGCGACGACGCGGGCCTTCAGCAGCGCCTGGAACTCCCACGTCCGCGCCCAACGCTCCCAGTAGGCGACGAACCCCTCGACGGTGCGGCTCAGCGCCCCGCTGCGCCCCTCCGGTCGCAGCGTCGGGTCGACCTCGTAGGCGCGGCCCATCGTCGTCGAGGCGTTGAGCAGCTCGAGCAGCCGGGTGCACACGGCCGTCGCCTCACCGGCGGCGTCGTCCTCGGCCGCCCCGTCGCACGGCGCGTGGACGAACATCACGTCGACGTCGCTGACGTAGTTCAGCTCGCGTCCGCCGAGCTTGCCCATGCCGATCACCGCGATGCGCGCCTGCGGCCGGCCCTGGGCGACGGCGGCGTGCACGGCGGCGAGCGTGCCCGTCAGCACCGCCTCGGCGAGGTCGGCGAGCTCCCGCGCGACCCCGTCGACGGTCAGCGCCCCGGTGAGGTCCCGTCCGGCGATGTCGGCGGTCGCCCGCCGGCGGATCGAGGCGATCCCGGCCGCCCGCGCGTCGTCGTCGCCGCCGGCGGTGACGGCGGCCTCGACCGCCGCGGCGGTCGCGGCGACCTCGACCGGCTCGAGGTCGGCGAGCGCCAGCACCGCGTCGGTGCCACGCCCCAGCAGGTCCCCCAGGGGCCGGGAGGCGCCGGCGACGGCGACGACGCGGGCGAGCCAGTCACGGTCGGCGGCGACGCGGGCGAGCAGGTCGGGGGCGGCGGCGGCGAGGGCGGCGAGGACGGCGACGGCGGCGTCCGGCGCGGCGGCCGTCGCGAGCAGCTCCAGGTCGGCGTCGGCGACGTCACCGTCGACGAGCAGGCCGGTGGCGGTGAGGTCGTCGACGACGCGCGCACCGGTGAGCCCGGCGCGGGCCAGACGCACCTCGAGGGACGGGCGGCGGCTCACGTGCGCGCCGTCAGAGCAGCGGCAGGTAGCGGTCGATCTCGAAGCGCGTCACGTGCGAGGTGTACTCGGACCACTCGCGGCGCTTGTTGGCCAGCAGGTGCCGGAACAGGTGCTCGCCGAGCGTGTCGGCGACCAGCTCGGAGGCGGCCATCACCTCGATGGCCTCGCCGAGGCTCTCCGGGAGCCGTTCGATGCCGTCGGCGGCCCGCTCGGCGACGGTCAGCTCGAACGTGTTGTCCTCCGACTCCGGCGGCAGCTCCAGCCCGCGCTCGATGCCGTCGAGGCCGGCGGCGAGGATGACCGCGAGCGCCAGGTAGGGGTTGCAGGCCGGGTCGGGCGCGCGGTACTCGATGCGCGTCGACGCGGACTTGCGCGGCTTGTACATCGGCACGCGGACCAGCGCGCTGCGGTTCGAATGCCCCCACGAGACGAACACCGGCGCCTCGCCGGACGGGAACGGGCCGTCCATGCGGGTCGTGAGCCGCTTGTAGGAGTTCACCCACTGGTTGGTGATGCAGGCGGTCTCGCGGGCGTGGGCGAGCAGGCCGGCGGTGAACGACCGGGCGATCGGCGAGAGGTTGTACTCGGCCCCCGGGTCGTGGAACGCGTTCGTGTCACCCTCGAACAGCGACAGGTGCAGGTGCATCGCGTTGCCCCACGCCTCCTCGATCGGCTTGGGCATGAACGACGCGTGCACGCCCCGCTGCAGCGCCGTCTCCTTCACCACGAGTCGGAACGTCATGATGTTGTCGGCCATCGTCAGCGCGTCGGCGAACCGCAGGTCGATCTCGTGCTGGGAGGGCGCGACCTCGTGGTGGGAGAACTCGACGGAGATGCCCATCTGCTCCAGCGTCGTGATCGCCTGCCGGCGGGTGTCCTGCTGCACGTCGAGCGGCGTCATGTCGAAGTAGGAGCCGGTGTCGATGGGGACCGGCGCGGACGCGTCCTCGAACAGGAAGAACTCCATCTCCGGATGGACGTAGAACGTGAACCCCATCTCCGAGGCGCGGCGGAGCTGCCGTTTGAGGACCTGACGCGGGTCGGCGGCGGACGGCTCACCGTCGGGGGTGAGCACGTCGCAGAACATGCGGGCGACGCCCTGCGTCTCCGGACGCCACGGGAGGATCTGGAACGTCGCGGCGTCGGGGAAGGCCAGCATGTCGGCCTCCTGCACGCGGGCGAAGCCGTCGATCGCCGAACCGTCGAAGCCGATGCCCTCGGAGAACGCGTTCTCGAGCTCGGCGGAGGTGATCGCGACGCTCTTGAGGAACCCGAGCACGTCGGTGAACCACAGCCGGATGAAGCGGATGTCGCGCTCCTCCACCGTGCGGAGGACGTACTCCTGCTGCTTGTCCATGCTCGCGTGCCTCCTGCCCGCCCGGGTCGGCCCGCAGGGGCCGGCGGCGCCCAGCGAGCCTACTCGCGGCCTCCTCCGCCGCCCCGAGCGGGCCGCGAGCGGGCCGCGGCGTCCGCGCGGCGGTCCCGACGCGACGGGGCCGGCACCTGACGGTGCCGGCCCCGCACGACCCTGAGGATCGTGCCACCGGAGGTCGGGAGAGGGTCACCCTCCGGTCGGTCGCGACGTGCGCCGGGCCCCCACGCCCGGCGCCGGCTCAGCTGCTGGTGAGTTCCGGGTAGCCGGGGAACCCGTGCTCGTGGACGTCGAGACCCTCGACCTCCTCGCGCTCGGAGACCCGCAGCTGGCCCATCGCCTTCAGCGTGCCGAACAGGATGGCGGACGAGATCGCGACCCAGGCCGCGACCCCGAGGATGCCGAGGACCTGCGCGATGAGCAGGTCGGCGCCCCCGCCGAAGAACAGGCCGCCGTCGGTGGCGGCGAGACCGACCCACAGCGTGCCGAGGATGCCGACGGCGCCGTGGACGCTGATCGCACCGACCGGGTCGTCGATGCGGATGCTGTCGATGAAGCGGACGGCGAGGACGACGACCACGCCGGCGAGCAGCCCGACGAGCAGGGCCATCGCGAAGCTGACGGAGTCCGCACCTGCGGTGATGCCGACGAGCCCGGCGAGGATGCCGTTCGCCATCATCGCGACGTCCCACTTGCCGCCCGTCAGCCGGGTGTAGATGCCCGCGGTCGCACCGCCCGCACCGCCGGCCAGCGCGGTGGTGACGACGACGAAGCCGATGGCCTCCCCGTCGAGGGCGAGGACGGAACCGCCGTTGAACCCGAACCAGCCGAAGAACAGCAGCAGCGTGCCGAGCGCGACGAGCGGCATGGAGTGGCCGGGGATCGCGCGCGCCTTGCCGGTGTTCGGGTCGAACTTGCCGATGCGCGGGCCGAGGATCTTCGCGCCGACGAGCGCGGCGACCCCACCGGTCATGTGCACGATCGTCGAGCCGGCGAAGTCGTAGAACCCGAGCTCGGCGACCCAGCCGCCGCCCCACGTCCAGGCGCCGACCACCGGGTAGATGACCGCGGTCATGACGACGGCGACGGCGACGTACGCGCCGAACTTCATGCGCTCGGCGACGGCACCGGAGACGATGGTGGCCGCGGTGGCGGCGAACATCGCCTGGAAGGCGAAGTCGATCTCGAGCGGGATGCCGACGTCACCGGCGACGAGCTCGTACGGCTCGTAGCCGGAGAGGAAGAACCCGCTGGCGCCGAACAGGCCGGCGACCGAGTCGCCGTACATGAGGCCCCAACCGATCGCGAAGTAGGCGACCATCCCGATCGAGATGGTCATGAGGTTCTTGCCGATGATGTTCGCCGCGTTCTTCTGGCGGGTCAGGCCCGCCTCGAGCATGGCGAAGCCGGCATGCATGATGAACACGAGCACGGTGGCCACCATCAGGTAGAGCACCAGCACGCTGAGTTCGAGCGCTTCTGGGGTCACGGTCTTCCTCCGGGTCCGGACCGGTCCTGGGGTCCTCCCATGACGCGCCGCGGGGACGCGGCAGGGCGGGACCGGTACGGTGAGGACCGTAAGCAGGGGCCGTTACCCCCGAGTTGTTCCCGCGTTTCCGCCGTGTTTCGTCCGGTGACGTCGTCCCGGCCCGTACCCGGCCCCCGCACCGCCCCGAGGTGACCCCGTGAGCCCCCTGCGTGTCGCGCTCGCCCAGGTCGACGCCCGTGTCGGCGACGTCCGGCACAACACCGCGACCGTCCTCGACGCCTGGAACGCGGCCGCCGCCGCCGGGGCGGACCTCGTGGTGACGCCGGAGCTCGCGCTCGTCGGCTACCCGCCCGACGACCTGCTGCTGCGCCCGCAGCTGCTCGAGCGCGCCGACGCGGCCCTCGCCCGGCTCGCCCACGACGGCCCGGCGGGGACCACCGCCGTGGTCGGCACCATCGGACGGACCCGCCGCGACCCCGACGACACCTGGGGGGTCGCCGCCGCCGTCCCCGACCTCGCCAACCGGGCGGTGCTGCTGCGCGACGGGGCGCAGGTCGGCGAGTACGACAAGATGCGCCTGCCCAACGAGGGCGTGTTCGACGAGGCCCGCTACTTCGTCCCCGGCGACGCCCCGAGCGTCGTCGACGTCGGAGGCGTCGGCGTCGGCACGCTCATCTGCCAGGACCTGTGGGTCGCCGACGGGCCGGTCGAACGCGCCGTCGCCGCCGGCGCCCGCATGCTCGTCGTCCTCAACGCCTCCCCCTACCACCGGGGCAAGCGGGCCGAGCGGGAGGCGTGGGTCACCCGGCACGCCCGCGAGCACGGCGTCTGGGTCTGCTACGTCAACCGGGTCGGCGGGCAGGACGACGTCGTCTTCGACGGGGACGCGATGGTCGCCGACCCGACCGGCCGCATCGTCGCCCGCGGCGGCCAGTTCACCACCGACCTCGTGCTCGTCGACGTCGACGTGGACGCGGGGACGGCGTCCGTCCTCGACGACGCGCACGCACCCGACCGCGGCCTCGACCCGCTGGCGGAGCTGTGGACGGCACTGGTCGTCGCGACCCGCGACTACTGCCACGGCAGCGGGCTCACCGAGGCGGTGGTCGGGCTCAGCGGCGGCATCGACTCCGCACTGACCGCGGCGATCGCGGTCGAGGCGCTCGGGGCCGACCGGGTGCTCGGCGTCGCGATGCCGTCCCCCTACTCGTCGGCGCACTCGCTCGACGACGCCGTCGCGCTCGCCGCCAGCCTCGGCATCCGGCTGGAGCGGCTGCCGATCGGCCCGGCGCTCGCCGCCGTGTCCACCACCCTCGACGGGCTCGTCGTCACCGGGTTCGACGGCCCCGAGCCGGCCGGCGTCGCCTACGAGAACGTCCAGTCGCGCCTGCGCGGGCTGCTGCTGATGGCGCTCGCGAACGAGCGGGGCGCGATCGTGCTGACCACGGGGAACAAGTCGGAGTACGCGGTCGGCTACGCGACCCTGTACGGCGACATGTCCGGCGGGTTCGCCCCGCTCAAGGACGTGCTGAAGACGGACGTGAACGCGCTGGCGCGGTTCGTCAACCGTGACGGCGAGCGCATCCCCACCTCGACGCTCACCAAGCCGCCGTCGGCGGAGCTGCGTCCGGACCAGATCGACAGTGACGCCCTGCCGGACTACCCGCGGCTCGACGCGCTCCTCACCGGCCTCGTCGAGGAGCTGCGGGGCGTCGACGAGCTCGTCGCAGCCGGCCACGACCGCGCCGAGGTCGTCCGCGTCCTGCGGCTCGTCGACGCGGCGGAGCACAAGCGCCGCCAGGCCGCACCGGGCCCGAAGGTGTCCCGCCGGGCGTTCGGTCGCGACCGCCGCGTCCCCATCACGTCCGGCTACGACGCCGCCGAGGCGGTCGACGTGACCGAGGAGGAGCAGCGATGAGCAGCCACGGCCCCCACCGTCGCACCACCATCCACGACCTCGCGGCGCTGCGCGCGGCCGGCGAGCGGTTCGTGATGGTCACCGCCTACGACGCGAACGCGGCCGGCCTGCTCGACGAGCTCGACGTCCCCGTCATCCTCGTCGGCGACAGCCTCGGCATGGTCGTGCTCGGACACGAGACGACGCTGCCGGTCACCCTCGACGACATGATCCATCACGCGCGGGCGGTGATGCGGGCACGTCCGCGTGCGCTCGTCGTCGTCGACCTGCCCTTCGGCTCCTACCAGCAGGGCCCCGAGCAGGCGCTGGCCAGCGCCGTGCGGGTCATCAAGGAGTCGGGGGCGGACGCGGTGAAGCTCGAGGGCGGCGCGCGCGTCGTGCCCACCGTCCGGGCGCTCGTCGCCGCCGGCATCCCCGTGATGGGCCATCTGGGGCTCACCCCGCAGTCCGTCGGCCAGCTGGGCGGCTTCCGCGTGCAGGGCCGCGACCCCGACGACGCCGCCGCGCTCGTGGACGACGCGCGCGCCCTCGGCGACGCCGGCGCGTTCGCGACGGTGCTCGAGTGCATCCCCGCCGGGCTCGCCGCCCGGGTGACCGCCGCCAGCCCGGTCCCGACGATCGGCATCGGCGCGGGTGCGGACGTGGACGGGCAGGTGCTCGTCTGGCACGACCTGCTGGGGCTCGGCCCGGGCCCCGACCCGCGGTTCGTGCGCCGCTACGCGCAGCTGCGCACCAGCATCATCGCGGCGGTGACCACGTTCCGCGACGACGTCGCGTCGGGCACGTTCCCCGCCCCCGAGGAGACCTACGGGGACGGACCGGCCGTCGACGACGCCCCGGGCGCGCCGTCAGCGTGACGCGAGGTGGGTGCCCTCGACCTCGCGGGCGAGGACGAACAGGTAGTCGGCGCAGCGGTTGAGGTAGCGCAGCGGCGCCTGGTCCGGCAGGTGCCCCTCGCGGTCGAGGGCGACGACGTACCGCTCGGCGCGCCGGCAGATGGTGCGGGCGAGGTCGAGCGCCGCGGCGGGCCGGCT
Source organism: uncultured Nitriliruptoraceae bacterium (assembly GCA_913060655.1). Taxonomy (GTDB): domain Bacteria; phylum Actinomycetota; class Nitriliruptoria; order Nitriliruptorales; family Nitriliruptoraceae; genus CSBr16-57R1. The sequence goes on from CAJXTG010000009.1 coordinate 10,951, forward strand.
GCCCGAACCGCCCGGCACGACGAAGTGCTGCGGGATCGGATGCCGCGTCGTGCACGCGTCGATGCGCGCGTCGAGCGCGTCGACCATCGCGTCGTCGACCCGGGAGACGCCGACCTCGAGGTCCTCCCAGTGGTCCTCGCTGGAGGCGAGCTGCGCGCCGACGACGAACAGCTCCCGCTGCACCTCGAGGATGAGGTCGTGCAGGTCGCCGTCGAGGTCCGCGCGCGCGAGCCCGAGCGCGCTGCAGGTCTCGTCGACCGTGCCGTAGGCGGTGGTGCGCAGGTCGTGCTTGTCGACCCGGCCGCCGTACAGCAGCGCCGTCGTGCCGTCGTCGCCCCGCTTCGTGTAGACCTTCACGTGTGCCTCGTCTCGTCGGCGGCGGAGCCTACCGGCGGGGCCGGGCGGGTCCGGGCGCTACCGTCCTCCGACCGGCGGCGCAGCACGGGACGGCGCCCCACGGGACGAGGAGCGGACGATGAGCGTCAGGGCCGAGGTCCGCGCCCACGGGACCGCCGCGCAGCCGTGAGGCCGCCGACGGATCCCGCGCCCGCACGGCGCCCGTCCGCCGACCTGCCGCTGGGCACCACCGGCACGGTCGCCGTCGACCCGCTCGTGCACGCGCCGCGCCGGGACGGCATCGTCGACGTCGACGCGCTGCGCGCCGCGCTGGGACCCTGCGACCTGCTGGAGAGCGCGGACCGGTCCGGCTGGACCTTCGTCGTCCCCCACGCGTACACGCCGGCGCTGCTCGTCGACGACGGCCGCCGGGCGCACCTGGACCTCGCCGACGGACGCCGCATCGACCTCGGCGCGGACCCGCTGGCCGCCCTCGACCGGGTCACCGGACGGCTCGGGCTCGCACCGTCGGCAGCACCGCCGCCGACGGGTGACGGCCCGCCGTTCCGCGGCGGCCTCGTCGGCGCGTTCGCCTACGAGCTCGGCGACCGCCTCCTCCCGCGTCTCGCCCGCCGCCCGCGCGACCCCGGACAGCCGGACCTGCTGCTGCGGGTCGTCGGCACGCTCGTCGCGGTGCCCCGTGGTCGGGACCGGGCCCTCCTCGTCGTCGACGAGGGCATCCAGCAGCACCCGGCCGGGCCGATCCACCGCGAGCTCGAGGACCGCTGCCGCGCCGCCCCGACCGCCGCGACCACGGCGACGGCGGTCGTGCCGGGCGCGGTCACCACGTCCCTGCCGCACGACGCCCACGTGGACGCGGTCCGCGACGCGCTCGCGACGATCGGGCGGGGCGACGCCTACCAGGTGAACCTGGCCCAGCGGCTCACCGCGCCGTTCGACGGGGACGTCGAGCTGCTCTACCGGCGGCTGCGGGCCGTCTCCCCCGCGAGCCACGCCGCGCTGCTGCCCGCCGCGGGACTCGCGTCGATCTCCCCCGAGGGGTTCCTCACCGTCCGGGCCGGCGAGGTGACCACCGACCCGATCAAGGGGACCCGCCGGCGCGCGGACGACGCGGAGCTGGACGCGGCGCTCGCCGACGACCTCGTCACCTCCGCGAAGGACCGGGCGGAGAACGTCATGGTCGTCGACCTCGAGCGCAACGACCTCGGCCGGGTGTGCGTCGCCGGCAGCGTGCACGTGCCCGAGCTGCTCACGCTGCAGGCGCTGCCGACGGTGTGGCATCTCGTCTCCCGCGTGCGGGGGACGCTGCGCGCCGGGACGACGTACGGCGAGCTGCTCGCGGCGACCCTCCCGTCGGGGTCGGTGACCGGTGCGCCGCGTCTCGCCGCGATGGCCGCGATCCGTGCGCTCGAACCGGTCCCGCGCGGCTGGTACTGCGGTGCGGTCGGCTGGCTGGGCGACGGGGCCGCCGCCCTGTCGGTCGCGATCCGCACGGCGACGCTGCGCGACGGGGTCGCGTCGTACGGCGCCGGCGGCGGCATCGTCGCCGACTCCGACCCCGACGACGAGGTCGCCGAGTCGCTCGACAAGGCCGTGCCGTTCCTCGCCGCGGTCGGCGCGACGCGCACGACGGAGGTCGCGCCGGCCGTGCACGCCGCCGCGACGTCGCGGTGAGCGGCGCCGCGCCCTCCGAGGACGGACCGCTGCCCGTCTGGGTCGACGGCCGGCTCCGCACCGGACCGGACCGCGCTGGCGTCGACCCGCTCGACGCGGGGCTGCGCAGCGGCTGGGGCGTGTTCGAGACGCTGCGGGTCCGCGGCACGTCCGCGGCGACGGCGGAGGAGCATCTCGCGCGGCTGCTGGCGGGGGCGGCCCGGCTCGGCATCGCGGTCGACGCGGACGTGGTGCGCGGTGCCCTCGCCGACACGCTCGCCGCCCCCCGCCCGCTCGACGAGGTCGTCGCCCGCCTCACCGTCACCGCCGGTCCGGTGGCGCCCGACCGCTGGCCGGCCGAACCGGTGGGACGGCCCACGGTGACGGTGACGCTGCATCCGGCCCCGCCGCTGCCCGCACCGGCCGCGTCCGCCGTGCGCGTCGCGGCGCGCCGCTGGCCGGCCGACGTGAAGACGACCTCCTACGTCGCGAGCGTGCTCGCCGGACAGGAGGCGCAGGCGCGGGGTGCGGACGTGGCGGTGCTCGTCGACGGCGAGGAGCTGCTCGAGACGTCCGACGGCAACCTGCTCGCGCTCGTCGCGGGGACGCTCATCACGCCGGCGGCGGACGGCCGGCTGCTGCCCGGCGTCACCCGCGGGCGGGTGCTCGCCGCGGCGGCCGACCTCGGCATCGACGTGGCCGAGGCGCCGCTGCACGTGGGGGACCTGTGGGCCGCCGAGACGGTGCTGGTGACCTCCGCGGTGCGCGGCGTCCGGACGCTGCACCGGCTCGACGACCGGCCGCTCGCCGGCGCCGACGTTGACGGGGCGGCGCCCCACCCGCTGGTGACGGCGCTGCGGGGGGCGGTCAGTCCCGCGTGAGGTCGTCGGGGTCCTCGAGGCCGAGCTCGACGAGCCGGCCCCGGTGGGCGGTGAGCAGGCCCATCGCGAGCCGCCGCACCTCCCCGGCCGCGTCGTCGTCCTCGCCGTCGACGCGGAGCAGCACCGCGAGCGCGTCGCTGTCCCCCGCCGCCTGCTGGAAGGAGGCGAGCGCCTGGCCGAGCAGGTCGGCGATGAGCCGGCGGGCACGCTCCCGCACGTCCTCGTCGACGAGCTCGGAGCGGAGCAGCGCGAGCGCGGCCGCCTCGACGTCGGCGCGGTCCTCGAGGCCGCGCAGGACGACGTCGCCGCTCTCCGCGTCGAGCATCGGGACGACGGTGCGCAGGAAGTCGCGGGCGAGGGGGATGCCGAACGCGAAGAACACCATCGCGCCGAACCAGTCGTCGAGCGGCGCGCGGGCGAAGTAGCGGTCGAACAGGCCCTTCTGCCGGTCCATCGCGGCGGTGGGGAGGTCGGTGAGGGCCGCGAGCCGGTCGTGCAGCAGCCGGTAGGTGGCGTGCTCCGCGGCGGCGAACCCGGCGATGCGGTCGGCGGCCCGGGCGTCGGGCGCGAAGCGGATCGCGGCGGCCATCGCTGCGAACGACCGCAGCTGCCCGTAGGCGAGGACGCCGAGCAGCTCGACGGTCGCGAGCCGCCGCTCCGCGTCGGTCAGGGTCATCGGCCGACCTCGGAGGGACGGCGGGGCCGCCAGCCGAGCCGCTCGGAGATCTCGCGTGCCGAGCGCAGCACCCGCAGGGCGACGTTCTCCGGCTCGGGCAGGCGGGCGGTCGGCGCGACGATGCCGACGGCGGCGACCGCCCGGCCGGTGTGGTCGAACACCGGGGCGGCGACGCCGGCGGCGCCCGGCTCGATCTCGTCACGCGTGTAGGCGACGCCGCGCTGCCGGACCGGCCGCAGGTCGTTGAGCCGCTCCCCGTCGGGCAGGAACGCGAGCAGCGCCTTGCCGTGCGCGGCCATGCCCAGCGGGTGGCGGAAGCCGACCCGGTAGTTGACCTGCACGAAGCGGCCGTCGGGCTCGATGACCTCGACGACGACGACGTCGTCACGGTCGCGCACGACCAGGCAGGCCGTCTCGTTCGTGTCGTCGCTGAGCGACCGCAGCGCCTGTCCGGCGAGCCGGCGCACCTCGAGACCCTGCGCGGCACGTACGCCGAGCTCGAGCATCGCGAGGCCGAGCCGGTAGCGCCGCGTCTCCGGGTCGCGGGTGACGAACCCCTCCTCCGCGAGCGTGTCGAGCAGCCGGTAGAGGACGGCCCGGTCGAGGCCGGTGACGTCGGCGAGTCCGGACACGGTCGCACCCTCGCCGTCCTGACCGAGCGCCTTGAGGAGCATGAGCCCGCGGGAGAGGGTGCGTGACCCGCCGGTGCGGACCACCTTGCGGTCGTTGGCGGGCACGGCGGCTCCTCGGCTCGGGCGCGAACGGGCGGCGGGCGACCCGCGAGTGTCGCGCGCGCGCCGCGCACGGTCAAGTGCGGTCCGGTCCGGGCGGAGCGGCAGCAACGGACCTGCGTCGCCACGACGCACGCCGCAGGGGGTCGCAGCGGGCACCGCTACCCTCGCCGCGGCCACGGACCGCCATCAGGACCAGGAGAGGTGCAGCGCATGTCCGACGAGATCGAGAAGTTCCTCGGCGCCTCACGCCGCGCCTACGACACGCTCTTCGCCTCCCGGATCCTGTTCCTCAAGGGCCCCCTCGAGGACGACGTCGCCGACACGATCGTCGCGCAGATGCTCGCCCTCGACGCCGAGTCCGACGAGGACATCACCCTCTACATCAACTCCCCCGGCGGCATCATCACCGGCATGTTCGCGCTGTACGACTCGATGCGGCTGCTGCGCAGCAAGGTCAACGTCCGCTGCATCGGCCTCGCCGCCAGCGCCGGCGCGTTCCTGCTGTGCACCGGCACCGGGACCCGTTCGGCGACGGAGAACGCCCGCATCATGATCCACCAGCCGCTCGGCGGCGCGCGCGGCACCGCGAAGGACATCGAGATCCAGGCGAAGAACATCGTGTGGATCCGCGAGCGCATCAACGAGATCATGGCGGAGCGCACCGGCCAGACCCTCGAGCAGATCCGCATCGACACGGACCGGGACTTCTGGATGACCGCGGCGGAGGCCAAGGAGTACGGCCTCATCGACGAGGTCGTCGAGGCCGGCCAGGGCAGCTGAGGTCGTGTCGGAGGGCGCCGCACGGGACCCCGCGGCGTCGCAGGTCCGCCTGCTCGGTGACCTGCTCGGCCGCAGCGTCGCGTCCGTCGACGGCGACGACCGGCTCGCCCTCGTCGAGCGGGTCCGCACCCTGTCGGTGGCCCACCGGCGCGGCGCCGACGACGCCGAGCTGCAGGCGCTGCTGCGTGACCTGCCCGCCGAGGACGCCCGCATCGTCGCCCGCGCGTTCGCGGCCTGGTTCCACCTCGTCAACCTCGCCGAGGACCAGGCGCAGGCGCGGAGCCTGATCGACGCCCGTCACACGTCGGCCGCGCAGGGGCACCCGCACGGGGAGACCCTGCTCGCGGCGCTCACGACGCTGCGCGACGCCGGCACCCCGGCCGACGACGTCGCCCGGCTGCTGCACGACCTCCGCGTCCGCCTCGTCCTCACCGCGCACCCGACGGAGACGCGCCGGCGCAGCGTGCTCGCGAAGCTCGTCCGCACCGCCGACCTGCTGCGCCGCCTCGACACCGCACCGCTGTCCCCCGAGGACCGGGCCGACCTGACCCGGCAGCTGTCCGAGGAGGTCACCGCACTGTGGCTGACCGACGAGACGCGGGACCGTGCGCCGACCGTCGTCGACGAGGTGCGCAACTCGATCTTCTGGTTCGACGCGTCGATCTTCTGGGTCGTGCCGCGCATCATGCGCGAACTGCGGGCCGCGGTCGCCGCCACCTACCCCGAGCTCACCCCCACCTTCGAGCGGCCGCTCACGTTCGGATCGTGGGTCGGCGGGGACCGTGACGGCAACCCGAACGTGACCGCGACGGTGACCGCCGCCGCCCTCGACGAGCACCAGCGGATGGCGCTGCAGCTGCTGCGACGCAGCATCGAGGGGATGCACGCCCACCTGTCCGTCGGGATCTCCCGCGGGGTCAGCCCCGAGCTGGCCGCGCGGGCGGACGACCTCGCCGCGCTCCTCGGCGACGGCGACGGGCCCGAATGGCGCTACGCGGACCAGCCGTACCGGCGCTTCCTCGCGCTCGTGCACCGCCGGCTCGGACGCACCGCCGCGACGCTCGCGCGGCCGTGGGCGGAACGGACGACACCCGACGACGCCTACGCCGGTGCGGACGAGCTGCTCGACGACCTGCGGATGCTGCAGCGCAGCCTGCGCGACGCCGGGGCCGGCGAGCTCGCCGACGGCAGGCTCGCCGACCTCGTCGTCCAGGCGGAGGTGTTCGGCTTCCACCTCGCGACCCTCGACGTGCGCATGCACGCGCGCACGCTGCGGGCCAGCGTCGCGGAGCTGCTCGCCCGCTACGGCGACCTGCCCGGCGGCGACCGCGACACGCCCGAGGACCTGCACGCGCTGCTCGTGCGCGAGCTCGACGAACCGCGGCCGCTGACGCCGGCGCGGCTGGACCACGGGCCGACCACCGCCGACACGATCGCGCTGTTCCGCACGGTGCGCACCGCGCAGGAGCGTCTCGGACCGCGCGCGGTCGACACGTGCATCGTGTCGGGCACCGAGCACGTCGCCGACGTCCTCGCGCCGCTCGTGCTCGCGCGTGACGCCGGCTGCGCCGGCGGGCTCGACGTCGTCCCCCTGCTCGAGTCGGCGACCGCGCTGCGCAACGCCGCCGCCCTGCTCGACGAGCTGCTGTCCATCCCCGCCTACCGGGCGCACGTCACCGCCCGCGGCGACCACCAGACGGTGATGGTCGGCTACTCCGACTCCAACAAGGACTCCGGCTACCTCGCGGCGAACTGGCAGCTGCAGCAGGCGCAGACCGACCTCGTCCGCGTCGCCGACGCCCACGGGGTGCGGCTCACGATCTTCCACGGGCGCGGCGGCTCCGTCGGCCGCGGCGGTGGCCCGGCGAACGCGGCGATCCGCGCGCAGCCGCCGGAGACGATCCGCGGCCGGTTCTCCATGACGGAGCAGGGTGAGGTGATCGCGTCGCGCTACCGCGACCCGATGCTCGCCCACCGCCACCTCGAGCTGACCCTCCATGCGGTGCTGGTCAACTCCGGCCAGCGCGGCAGCGGCGACGACACCGGCCGGCTCGCCGAGGTGATGGACGCGCTGGCGGCCACGTCACGGGCGACCTACCGCGAACGCGTCGCCGACGCCCCGATGCTGCGCGACTACCTCGAGACCGCGACCCCCGTCGAGGCGATGGGGCGGCTCAACATCGCCTCCCGTCCGGCGCGGCGGCGCGAGGGCGGTGGTATCGAGGACCTGCGGGCGATCCCGTGGGTGTTCGCGTGGACGCAGAGCCGGGCGAACCTGCCCGGCTGGTTCGGCATCGGATCGGCGCTCGAGGCGTGGGCCGGGGAGGACGACGCCCGCTGGGCCGAGCTGCGGGACCTCACCGCACGGCATCCGCTGCTCGAGGCGACGCTCGCGAACGCGGAGATGGTGCTCGCGAAGACCGACCTGCGCATCCACGCCGACTACGCGCGGCTCGCGGACGCACCGGTGCGCGACGGGCTGCTGCCCGCGATCGTCGAGGAGCACGACCGGACGCTGCGCGCGCTCGTGCGGCTGCGCGGCGGCGAGGCGCTGCTCGACCACGACCCGGAGCTGCGCGACGTGCTGGCCCTGCGCGAGCCGTACCTCTACCCGCTGCACGTCACCCAGGTCGCGCTGCTCGAACGGCTCGCACCGGACGCGGACGACGAGCCGCACGCCGAGCTGCTCGAGGACGCGTTCCTCGTCGCGACCAACGGCATCGCCGCGGGCCTGCGCAACACCGGCTGAGGCGCGGTCAGCTCGTCAGCGTGACCTTGTCGAGGCCACGCGGCCGGTCAGGGTCCAGTCCGCGGGCCCGCGCGGCCCCGTGGGCGAAGGCCTGCAGGGCTGGCGCCGCGACGATCGGGGCGAGCCACTCCGGCGCCGACGGGACGAGCAGGTGCGCGTCCGCCGGGAACGAGGGGTCGTCGGTCAGCGCGACCACGTGCGCACCGCGGGCCCGGAGCTCCTCCGCGGCCGCGTGCAGGTCGGTGAACACCGCACCAGCGGTCGCGACGACGAGGACGAGCAGCCCCTCCTCCGCGGCGGCGATCGGACCGTGCCGCAGGTCGGCCGCCGACTGGGCCTGCGCGACGAGGTTGGTCAGCTCCTGCAGCTTCAGCGCCCACTCGTGCGCGGTCGCGAAGTGCATGCCGCGCCCGACGACCATGCATCGGTCGCGGTCACCCACGACCGCACCGGCGTCCGCAGCAGCGTCGGTACGGGCCAGCGCGGCGCGTACGAGCGCCGGCAGCGCGGCGAGCTCGGTCGCGCCGTCCGAGGCGGCGGCGAGGCCCGCGACGGCCGCCAGCTGGGCCGTGTACGTCTTCGTCGCGGCGACCGCGAGCTCGGGACCGGCGGCGAGATCGACGACCGCGTCGGCGACGTCCGCGAGCGGGGAGTCCGGCGCGTTCGTGATCGCGAGTGCCGGCCGCCCCTGACGGCGGGCGTCCTCCAGCACGGCGAGCAGGTCGGGGGAACGGCCCGACTGGGACACGCCGACGGCCAGGGTGCCGTCGAGCCGCGGGGCGACGCCGTAGCGGCTGTGCAGCGAGGGGATGGCGAGACCGACGGGGAGCCGCAGCCGCTGGCCCCAGACGTACTGCGCGTAGCGGAGCGCGTTGTCGCTGGTCCCCCGTCCGACGCCGAGCACCGGCCCCGCGTGTCCCCCGACGAGCGCCCGGGCCGCGTCGCCCGGTGCCATCAGCCGTGCGAGCAGCGCCTCGACGACGTCGGCCTGCTCATGGAGCTCCGCCCACATACTCACCGCTCCGCCCCCTCCGCGGTCGCGACGGTGCGGCCCATCGGATCCGCCTCGGCGAGCAGGCGGGCGCGCAGCGTGTCGAGGCCGGCGGCCAGCGCCCCCTCGTACGGGGCACGGACCCCCAGGGTGCTCGGAAGCAGCTCGGGCCCGCGGGGCAGCAGCCGTGAGGCGTAGCGGGCGACCGCGGCGGCGAGCCGCGCGTCGGAGCCGACGCGCCCACCGAGGACGACGAGCCGCGGGTCGAGCATCGCTGCTGCGGCGGCGACACCGAGTGCGAGCGTCCGTGCCTCCTCGTCGACGAGTCGCGCCGCGAGCGTGTCGCCGCCCGCGGCGGCGGTCAGGACGTCGGTCGCCGTCGCCTCCGCGCGCAGGATGGTCGCCTCACCGCGGGCGAGCGCCTCGTGGAGCCGGCGACTGAGCCCACCCCCTGCCGCCGCCGCCTCGAAGGCGCCGGCGCCGCGGTAGGTCGGGTCGTACGGGTTGGCACCGATGGGCAGCAGGGCCAGCTCACCGGCGGCACCGCTGTGACCACGGAACAGCTCCCCGTCGATGACGACGCCCATGCCGGCTCCGGACCCCACGGAGATGACGACGAAGTCGTCGACGCCCTGCGCCGTGCCGACGCGCCGCTCGCCCAGCGCAGCGAGGTTGACGTCGTTCTCGACGACGACCTCCGTCCCGGTGCGCGCCGAGAGCGCGGCGCGAGGATGCATCCCGGTGAGCGCGGGGACGCTGGGAACGTCGGTGACGGTGTCGGTCGCGGCCCGCCACACGCCCGGTACGCCGAGGGAGACGATGCCGAGGGAGCGGGGATCGAGCTCGGCCGCGGCGAGCAGCTCCTCGCGGAGCCGTCCGAGCCGCGCGATCAGCCCTTCCGGCCGATCGTCGTCGAGCAGCACGGTCCGCTGTTCGAGCGTGCGTCCGCGGAGATCCGCGACCCCGGCCTGAACGGCCTCCCCGTCGAGCACGAGGGCCACGACGTGCCCGGCGGTCGGGACGAGGCCGTACAGGTGGGCGGGCCGACCGAGGCTGCCGGAGGCGACGCCGAGCTCGTCGACCAGGCCGAGACGCTCGAGGTCGGCGACGAGCGAGGACACGGTCGGGAGGGAGATGCCGGTGCGCTCGGCCAGGGCGGGCCGGGTCGACCCGCCCTCCTCGTCGAGCAGGACGTCGAGGACGGCCCGCAGGTTGAGCGAGCGCACCAGTCCGGGGCCGCTGCCGCGCGGTTCCGGATCGGGCCGGTCGTCGTGCGCTGCGGTCACCGTGCCCCTTCCTTCGCGTCCGCCCGGCGGGTCCGCCGCGGGTCGGCGACCCGGCGGCCGGGTGCATCCGGCCGGATGGCACGACCCTAGCCGCCTTGACTTACTTCGGAACCTTTCATAATGTAGTCCGAACGGACACGGTCGCTCACCGGTCCGGTGGGAGAACGGGGGGTGACGGGCGTGCAGGTCCTCGGTATCGACGTGGGTGGCTCGGAGGTCAAGGGCGCCGTCGTCGACACGGGCACCGGCACGCTCCGCACGCCGCCGGACCGGCATCCGACCCCCTCCCCCTCCGACCCCGACGCGCTGGCCGCGGTCATGCGCGCGATCGTCGACGGGCTCGCCTGGGCGGGGCCGATCGGCTGCGCCTTCCCCGCACCGATCGTCGACGGGACGGTCACCACCGCCGACAACATCGACGGGTCGTGGGTGGGACTCCGGGGCGGCGAGGTGCTCGCCGGCCACCTCGGCCACCCCGTCCACCTGCTCAACGACGGGGACGCCGCGGCCGTCGCGGAGAGCCGCTTCGGCGCCGCACGTGGGCACGGCACCGTGCTCGTGCTGACGTTCGGGACGGGTGTCGGCAGCGCGCTGCTCCGCGACGGGCGGCTCGTCCCCAACACCGAGCTCGGACATCTGCGCTTCGGTGACAGCGACCTGGAGACGTACGCCGCAGCCAGCGCGATCGCCCGCGACGGGCTCGATGACGACGCCTGGTCGGCACGGGCCAACGCGGTGATGCGTCACCTGTGCGACGTCCTCGCCGCCGACCGGATCGTCGTCGGCGGCGGCATCTCAGAACGTTTCGAACAGCTCCGGCTCGGCGAGGGCGTCCCCGCCCCCGTCGTGCCGGCCCGCCTCGGGAACGACGCGGGCATCGTCGGTGCGGCCGTGTCAGCCGCCTCCGGCGACACGTCGGCACGTCCGACGACGAACGGCGTGGGCGCGGCCCGCGGGGAGCAGGGGCTCCCCGACGGGCTGCTGCTCAGCACGACGTCACGCAGCGCCGCTGCGGACGGCAGGACCACGGAGGGAGCACACAGATGAGATCAGGGAACTTCCGACGGCGCGCGGTGCCACTCATCGCCGCCGTCGCCCTCGTCGCCGCGGCCTGCGGCGGCGCGGAGGACAGCACGACGGATGCCAACGACGAGACCGCCGCTCCGGCGCCGGCCCCGTCCGAGACGGTCGACGAGGAGGGCAACACCGAGCTCCACGTCTTCCACTTCAAGGTCAACATCCAGACGCAGTGGCAGAACCTGACCGACGAGTACTCGGCGGAGCAGGGTGACGTCACCTTCGTCAACGAGATCATCGGTGGTGGGAACGCCTGGCTGCCGATCCTGAAGTCCAAGTTCGCTGCGGACCGTGGCCCCGACATCTTCATCGTCGAGGGTCCCGCGCAGGCCGCGGAGTTCAGCGACTACCTGTCCGACCTCACCGGTGAGGCGTGGACCGAGAGCGTGTTCCCGTGGGCGATCGAGCCACTGACGCAGGACGGCCAGATCCTCGGGATGCCCGTGAACGTCGAGGGGTACGGCTACATCTACAACAAGGCCATCTTCGACGACGCCGGTGTCACCGAGAAGCCGACCACGGTGTCCGAGCTGCGGGCAGCCGCCGAGCAGCTCGAGTCCGCCGGGTACGTGCCGTTCGGCACCGGCTACGGCGTGTGGTGGGTCAGCGGTCTGCACCTGATGAACATCGGGTTCGCCCGTCAGGAGGACCCGCAGGCGTTCCTCCAGCAGGCGCTCGCCCGCGAGGTCACCTTCGCGGACGACCCGGTGTTCCAGCAGCTCGGCGACCTCGTCCAGGTCACCCTGGACCACAGCGAGCCGGACCCGCTGACCACCGACGTCCCGGCGCAGAACCAGCTGTTCTTCGACGGCGAGGCCGCGATGATCCAGCAGGGCAACTGGCGCGAGATCCAGATCCTCGCCGCGGACCCCGAGGCCGACATCGGACTCGTGCCGATGTCGATCAACGACGACGCGACGGACGGTGACCGCATCGCGGTCGGTGTGCCGTTCTACTTCGTCGTGAACTCGGAGTCCTCCGAGGCGGAGCAGGCCGAGGCGCGCGAGTTCCTCAACTGGCTCGTCACGTCGGAGACCGGCAAGCGCTACCTCGTCGAGGAGTTCGGCTTCATCCCGGCCTACGACGGCATCGAGGCGACCGGCCTCGGTGGGGTCAGCCAGGACATCCTGAGCTACTCGGCTGAGGGCAAGATCATCCCCTGGGTGTTCGGGTCGTTCCCGGACGGCTCGCCACAGGAGATGTCCGAGGCGTTCCAGCGCCATGTCGCCGGACAGGCGACGTGGGCGGAGACGCTCGCGGAGTTCGACGCGATCTGGGACCGGCTCGCCGGCTGATCGTGGCTCCCGCCGCGGAGGGACCGGTCCTCCCCTCCGCGGCGGGAGCACCCCGCCCCGCCCTACCGTGACCGCACGCCGACCGGAGGAGGCCGCGCATGGCGCTCAAGGAGCTGCCACGTGCCGCTGCGAGCGCCGGCCGGACGACGGCGGGGCGCAGGAGCAGCAGGACCGGGCGCACCGCCCGCCGGGACGACGCGATGTTCGTCGGACCGGCCGTCCTGCTCTTCGGCGGCATCCTCGGTGCCGGCTTCATCCTCGGCCTGTGGTACTCCCTCGTCGAGTGGAACGGCGTCAACCGTGAGATGACCTTCATCGGGCTCGAGAACTACGCGACCCTGCTCTCCGACGACCGCATGCGCGGCAGCGCCTGGTTCACCGCCCGGTTCGCGCTGGTCACCACCGTCCTCTCCAACCTGATGGGTCTGGGCCTTGCGCTCCTCGTGACCCAGCCGGCACCGTTCCAACGCCTCTACCGGGCGATGTTCTTCCTCCCGAACGTGATCGGCGGCATCCTCCTCGGCTTCATCTTCCGCTTCGTCTTCTCGACCGCCTTCGACAGCCTCGGTGAACTGACCGGGGTCGGACTGTTCCAGCTCCCCTGGCTCGGGACGCCGGCGACCGGCTTCTGGGGCACCGTCATCGTCTTCATGTGGCGCAGCTCGGGCTACCTCATGGCCATCTACGTCGCCGCGATCGTCAGCGTCGATGAGGACCTCTACGAGGCCGCACGGGTCGACGGCGCGAACTGGCTGCAGTCCACCCGTCGGATCACCCTGCCGCTGATCATGCCGGCGGTGACCGTCGGCGTGTTCCTGATGCTGTCGATCTCCAGCAAGCTGTTCGACGTCATCTTCGCACTGACCAACGGCGGGCCGTACGGATCGACGGAGGCGTTCGCGCTCAACATCTACAACGAGGCGTTCATCTACAACAACCTCGGACTCGCCTCCGCCAAGGCCGTCGTGTTCTTCGTCGCCGTCGGCGTGCTCACGCTCGTCCAGGTCCGCTTCACGCAGCGGCGCGAGGTGGAGCGGTGACCGGCGCCACCCTCGCCCCGACCCCCCGGCTGTCGCGTCGGAACCGACGTCGGGCCGCCAGCATCGGTCTGAGCGCCGGCATCGCCGCACTCGCCATCTTCTGGATGTCCCCGATGTACCTCGTGTTCGTCAACTCCATGAAGGACTTCGGGGAGATCCTGCGCAACGCCGCCGCGCTGCCCGAGCGCTTCATGTCCGACAACTACGAGGTCGCCTGGGAGCTCGCCGACTTCGCCACGGCCCTGGTGAACTCCCTGTTCGTCACCGTGCTCGCCGTGGGGGGCCTCGTCATCATCGGGGCGATGGCCGCGTGGCGGATGGCCCGCCGCCCCCACCGCTGGCACAAGGTGCTGTTCAGCCTGTTCGTCGTGGCCATGGTCGTCCCGTTCCAGACCCTGATGATCCCGACCGTGCAGCTGTCCACCTGGCTGGGCGTGGTGAACACGCGCAGCGGGCTCGTCCTCCTCTACCTGAGCTTCGGCATGCCGCTGACCGTGTTCTTCCTCCACGGTTTCGTGCAGTCATCCGTCCCGCGCGAGATCGAGGAGGCCGCCCGCATCGACGGCGCATCCTCGTGGCAGACGTTCCGACTGGTCGTCCTCCCGCTGATGCGACCGATGATCGCGACGGTCTCCATCCTGCACGCCTTCTGGATCTGGAACGACTTCCTCCTCCCGCTGCTCGTCCTCTTCGACCCGGCACGCAGAACGATCCCGTTGGCCATCTTCTCCTTCTTCGGCGTCCACAGCGACCAGTGGGACCTCGCGACCGCAGCGCTCGTGATGGGCATGGTCCCCATCGTCGTCTTCTTCCTCGTCTTCCAGCGCTTCATCATCCGCGGCGTCGCCGCCGGATCGCTCAAGGGCTGAGGCCCGCACGACCACGCAGGAGTGGGTCCATGGACGACATCCGTGTCGGCATCATCGGTCTCGGCACCCGCGGGACCCATGCGCTCGCGCGCAACATGGCCGAGACGTACCCGGAGCACCGGCTGCGCGTGACCGCCCTCCACGACCGCAACCCGGACCGCACCCGCGAGGCCGCGCAGGACCTGGCCGCGCAGTATGCCGCGATCGGCGTCACCATCGACCCGACCCTGCACACCGACGGGCATGCGCTGATCGCCGACCCCGACGTCGACCTCGTCATGGTCGTCTCGATCACGGACACGCACCGCGAGTACGCGGTCCCTGCGCTCGAGTCCGGCAAACGCGTCTACTGCGACAAGCCGCTCGCGCACACCGTCGAGGACGCCGTCGCCATCGTCGAGGCGGAACGCCGGTCGGACAACCGCCTGATCATGGGCTTCACCCGTCGCTACGAGCAGGCCTGGCGGACCGCCGCGGACCTGCTCGCCGACGGCGCGATCGGGCGGCTGCAGCTCCTCCAGGTCCGCGACATGATCCCCTACCACCGCTACCTGACCGGCTGGTGGCGTCGGCGCGAATGGTCCGGTGGGGCGCTGAACGACAAGGGCAGCCACCTGTTCGACGTGTTCAACTGGCTCACGGGTGAGCGTGCGCTGCGCGTGTCGGCCGTCGGTGGGCGTCGAGCGCTCGACGAGCCGGCAGGACACGCCGACCGCTGCCACCGCTGCGAGCTGACCTGCCCCTACCGCCGGCGCGAGTTCGCCACCGGCGCGCCCGTCGCCGAGGACGTGTTCACCCACGCCGGCGCGTCGTGGCTCGCGGAGACCGACGAACGCTACGTCGACGACACCTGCGTGTACGCCCCGGGGACGGACCTCTGGCACGGCGGCTCGGTCCAGTTCACCTACCCCGACGGCCTGGTCGCCAGCTACGTCTACACGATCTTCGGTCAGGAGGCCGACGATGAGGAGACCCTCGAGCTCGTCGGCTCCGAGGGGCGCATCGTGCTCACACGGGCGACCGGAGAGGTCCGGCTCATCGCCGAGCACGGCGCACGCCGGGAGGTGCTGGACCGTCGCGGCCCGCACTTCACCGACTCGCACTTCGGTGCGGACAAGGCGCTGATGGGTGACCTCCGGACCTTCGCCCTCGGCGGCGCACCGCCCGTCTCCGCCGACGACGGGCTCGAGGCGACCCGCATGGTCGTCGCGGCGCACGCGTCGATGGAGGCCGACGGGCGGACCGTCGAGATGAAGGAGATCCCCGATGTCTGACCCGTCCGCGGTCCCCGACGGCCTCGACGTCTTCTACGGTGACCTCCACAGTCACTGCGACGTCGGATACGGCCACGGCACCCTCGACGAGGCGTACCGCAACGCACGACTGTCGCTCGACTTCGTCGCGATCACGCCGCATGCGCACTGGCACGACCTGCCGTCGGAGGACGACGAACGTCTCGGCTACCTGCGGGACTACCACCTGCGCGGCTTCGCGCGCACCCGGGACCAGTGGCCACGCGTGCTCGAGCTCGCCGCGGCCAACCACGAGCCCGGCCGTTTCGTCACCTTCGTCGCCTTCGAGTGGCACTCGATGGCCTACGGCGACCACAACGTCTACTTCCGGGACGGTGACGGTGAGGTGCTGCGCGCCCCGGACCTCCCTGCGCTGCGCGAGGCGATCCGCCAGGTGCGCGCCCAAGGCGGGGACGCGATCGCCATCCCACATCACATCGGCTACCGCCCGCCCGGCCGCGGCATCGAGTGGTCCGCCTACACCGAGGAGGTCTCCCCCGTCGTCGAAGCCCTGTCGATGCACGGGGCGGCCGAGTCCGGCGAGGGCCCCTTCCCCTACCTGCACACGATGGGGCCGCGGGACGCCGCGAGCACGTACCAGCACGGACTGGCGCTCGGACACCGGGTCGGCATCATCGGCTCCTCCGACCACCACAGCGGCCACCCGGGCAGCTACGGCCACGGTCGGCTGGCCGTGTGGGCGCAGGACCTGACCCGCGAGGGCATCTGGGAGGCGATCCGTGCGCGGCGGACCTACGCGCTCTCGGGCGGCGACCAGCGGGTGGCGCTCCGCGTCGCCGACCACTTCCTCGGCGACGTGGCCCCCGCCACCCCCGTCCGCGAGGCGCTCGTGGAGGTCATCGGGTCCGGCCCGGTCGACAGCGTCGAGCTGCTGCACCGCAACCGCGTGGTCGCCCGCGCGGACGCCGGCGTCGGGCGGCTCGCCCCGCAGCTGGAGACCCCGGCCCGGACGCACCTCGAGGTCGGCTGGGCGGAGGTCGGCGTGCCCGTCTCCTGGGACGTGGAGGTCCGCGTCGAGGGCGGGCGGCTGCTCGCCGTGGACCCGCGGTTCCGCGGGCTGCACGTCGTCGCCCCGCAGGACATGGACGAGCGCGACTACGCGGTCAGCGCCTGGTCCCGCACGCCCGAGGGAGGGGTCCGCTTCACGACCCGGACCGAGGGCAACGTGAACTCAGCCACTCCCGGCATGCAGGGGCTCGCGCTCGACGTCGACGGCGACGAGCGGACCGTGCTCGTCGCGACGTTCAACGGTCACGAGGAGCGCGTCCCGCTCCGCGACCTCGTCGAAGGACCGCGCACCGGTCGGCTCGGCGGATTCCTCGCGCCCGCATGGGCGTTCAGCCGTGCGGTCGGGCTGCGTGAGCGCACCGTCCGGATGGAGTTCGAGCACCGACCGGAGCGGCCCTCCGGCGAGCGTGACTGGTACACGGTGCGGGTCCGACAGGTCGACGGGCAGGCCGCGTGGACGAGCCCCGTCTGGGTCGAGGCCTGACGGGCCGACGCGCCGCAGGGGACGTCGCCGTCAGGCGGCCGCATCCTCGCGGACGTCGCGGTAGGGGCGCTCAAGGACCCCGATGTCGATCCGCGGACCAGACCCAAGAATGTTGCCCCGTGTGCGCGCACACCCCACTTCCACGGATGCCCGTTCACGGTCGGCCGGAGCTTCGTCCTCAGTCCCTGCGGAACGCCGACACCCTGGCCGCGACTGAGGCTGCACGCAGTCCGCCGACGGTCAGGACGACGAGAACGACCCACCGCCACACGGGAGGCGGGCCCTCACCCGAGGGGACCGACGTCGGCACCGGACCACCCACGACACCCAGCGGCATCGGCGCCGTCCACTCGACGAGCTCCACCCGGAGCTCCTCACCCACAGCAGCCGCCGGCACGACGAACGAGAACGTCCCCGTCCCGTCAGGACCGATGCGCACCCCGGAAGATACGAACACCGGGTTGTATGCGGCACGCCACAGGATGTCGATCCCCGGATCAGCTTCCGACACCGTGCAGGTCACCGACCCGCCCGCCGTAAGCACGGCCGGCACACACGCCAGGCTCGGGCCTGACACGGGAGACGGCGCGGCGGCCGGCTCCGCACACGCACCCGCCACCGTGCCCCCATCGGCATCACCGGAGATCGTCCAACCCCGGTCATCGACCAGCACGCCACGCGCCGCATCCGACGCCGCCGACCGCACCAGCCCATTCGCCCCGAGCGACCGGCCCGAGACCGCCGGATCCAACCCCGCCCAACCGATCAACGTCGCGTCATAGCACGACACCGACAACCCAGATCCGACGAGCATGGACGACAGATTGACGCTGCTGTTCAGCGTCCACCCACCAATGTCACGATCGAACGCGAGTGCATTCAGAAAGAGCTCGCGCATGTCGGTCACGCTTGAAGTGTTCCACCCACCGATGTCCTGATTGAACGCCACCGCCTCGCGGAACATCCGGTACATGAGGCCAACGCTTGACGTGTCCCAGGCCCCGATGTCCTGGTTGAACGCTGCAGCACCTTGAAACGCGAAGCGCATGTCGTAGACCTTCGAGGTGTCCCAACCACCGATGTCCTGGTTGAACGCGACTGCCCCTGTGAACATCTCGTTGATAGAAGTGACGTTTGACACGTTCCAGGCGCCGATGTCCTGGTTGAAGGACACGGCTCCGCTGAACATGGCCCTCAAGTAGGTCACGCTCGACGTATCCCAACCGCCGATGTCCTGATTGAACTCCGACGCGCCCTGCAACATCTTCCACATGTTCGTCACGTTCGACGTGTCCCAACCGCCGATGTCCTGATTGAACTCCGACGCGCCGTCGAACATCGACACCATCGTGGTCACGTTCGACGTGTCCCAACTGCTGATGTCCGCGTTGAACGCAGCTTCGTTGAGAAACAGCGCATCCATATCGGTGATGCCTGAGGTGCAGACGGTCGACGCGTTCAACGTCGTGATGGCACTCTTGTCGGAGACAGCCGTGTAGGTCACCCCATCGATCTCAGCCGTCGCCCCAGCCTTCGCGCCATCGCACACCAACGTCTCGCCGACGAACGCGAACGTCCCATTCGCCGAGGCGTCGTCGACGGCCATGACGAGATGGAGGATGCCGAGAGCGGTGACGACGAGTCCGCTGACGACCCAGGTGCGTGGCGATGTCAGCATTGTTCCCCTCACGACTTCACGTCATTACGGCTGACGAGGAGGAGACCAGTCCGAGACACCGCCCACCAGGCTCTTGGCACGAATCACGACGAGGTGTCGCACTACCGCGACACTTCACGCCAACTCGACGCTGCACCAGCGACCAATCGAGCCCTCAGGCCCCGCCACCCGACATGCGACCGGCGGCGAGCACCACCTCAAGACGCGTCCCGCCCGCCGGGCGCTGGATACGTGACCACGCCCCGGGGGCGACCGCATCGAGATGCGCAGAACCGATCCCCGCAGCGCCAGTCCCAGGTCCCACACCATCATCCTCGACCTCGACTCGGAGTCCCTCGCCGCGGCGACGAACGTCGACGACGCGGACAACCACCTGCCGGGCCGTGCCGTGCCGCCGTGCGTTCGTGAGCGCCTCCGAGACGATCCCGACGATGAGATCGTCGAACCGTCGCCCGAGCGGAGCCGCGACATCCAGCTCCAGCTGCACATCGAGGAGGCCGGCCCATCGTGCACCGAGCTCACCCAGGCGTTCCGCGAGGGGTGACGGCACGTCGCCCGGCCGAGCGCTCATCGCACACTCGATACGGGCAGCGACCTGCTTCAGCTCGACGCCGATCGCGTGTTCGTCGTGACCAAGACGGTCGATGCGCGCAGCGGCCGCGATCAGTTCGCCCTGAAGGTCGCCGTGCAACCGATCCGCGACGTCACGGGCCGCCGCGGCATCGAGATGGCTACGTCGCAGCTGCCCGTACCAGTCCGGCCCGAGCATCGCGACGAGCTGCGCGCGGACCGCGTCCCGGTCGTGCACGACGGTCGCCGCGATGCTCGAAGCGAGAACGATCGGAACGATCCAGGCAACGACGAGCCCGACGAGCCCAGCGGTCGTGAGGACGAACTCCGGTACCAGCAGACCGCGGACGAGGGTCGCGCTGGCCGCCGCAGCGATGAGGACCAGCGACAGATGCGCGGTACCCGACACGGTGCTCTCGACGCTGGGGCGTGATGCCCGGGCGAGGGCGAGCAGCGTCGCCAGTGTGCCGGCCGCGACGAGGCCGGTCACCACCGCACGCAACGGCGTGACGCGGTTGAGCGCGAAGAGCGTGATGACCAGGCCGTGCACGAGCATCGGGACGAGCACCGGGTAGGCGGGTCGCCGCAGCATCGCACGGACGAGCCCGCGGAACGTCAGGTCGCTCGAGGGCACCATGGCGCCGGACCACAGGCGATGCGTGAGCGGGCGCAGGTCCTCCTCCACCGCAGACGTCAGCAGCCGCGCCGCTTCCGAGGCCGGGACCCGCTGTATCGCGCCGCGCAACTCACCGAGGACGAGCGCAGCCTCCTCCCGGGCAGCGGCACCCTCCTCGGTGGTTCGCCCGTCCGCGGCGATCGAGCCGTGCTGCATCGGAGCAGCGGACGACGACACGGGGTCGATCAGGCCAGCGAACGTCTCCGCGACCAGCAGCCGGTGCTCCATCCGGTGACGGGCGAGGGTCGCGCGGATGAGGACGACCACCGGAACCATCGCCATCCCGACCACCGCGCCCTGCAGCAGACGACCAGCGTTCGAACCAAACCCCGTCGAGGTGAGGCCCAGGACGGCCCCCATCCCAGTGGTACCGAGCACCTTGACGCCACCGAGGAGCGCCCCAGTGGCGAGGGTGACGAGGATCGGGAGGGGCCTGCGACCTCGCCGCCGACGAGTGGCACGGACAAGAGCCGCGGCGATGAGCACACACGGCAGGAACGCGACGAGGTTGGCCACCGTCCAGCCGGCGACACTCGCTGCATTCGGCTCCGCGAGGTCGGCGACCGAGGCGAGGGTCGTCGGGATGACGATGGTGAGCAGTGCCGGAGCATCGAGGAACCACTCACCACCGAGATCCTGACGGATCCGAGCGATGGAGCCCGGCGAGGGTCTCACGATGGCGCAGTTCCGTCCGCCTCCGCCGGCGGCCCGTCGCTGTCGAGGGGACCATGACCGCCGAGACCTCGGAAGTAGACGCGAGCCAGATGGACCCGCTGGTTGCGGGCGGCGTCGGCGGAGAGGCCGAGCACGCGCCCCATCCGCTGGACCGTCTTCTCCACCGTCCGCTCCGAGATCGAACGACGAGCCGCGATCTCGGCGTTGCTCAGCCCTTCCGCGACCAGGCGCAGCGTCGCGATCTGGGCATCGGTGAGCGCTCCCAGTCCCTGCCCACCGGCGCTGCGCGAGCGTGTCCAGCGTGCAGCATCACCACGCGCTCCCACTCCGTCCTCCGCGACCTCAGCCAGGACCTCACGGACGATGCCAAGAAGCATCTCGACCGACGTCACGGCCGACTTCGGGAGGTAGCGGGCACGTGCCGGCAGCTCCGCGATGCCCTCGCCGGCCAGCCGCGGGTCCAGGAGGCTCGTGAGCATGATCAGGCCGACGTCCGGCTGGCGATGGCGCAGCTCCTGCGCGAGGTCGAGCCCGGTCGGCCCGGCACCGAGGTGCACGTCGAGGATCGCCACGACGATACGGCGCTCTGCGACGACCGCGAACGCCTCATCCGCACGGCCGACCGCGACGACCTCGAGTCCACCATCGGACAGAGTCGACTGCAGCATCAGACGCGTCAGGGGGTCGTCCTCGACGACGAGCGTGGTGATGGCCATGCGGCAGTATGGCCGGCGTGCGCCCAAGGCGTGCCGAGTTGAGGCGGACCGCACGAGGAACTGTCGCGCCACCACGACGGAACGTCGCCGTCAGGCGGCCGCATCCTCGGGGACGTAGAGGTAGTACTCCTCGTCGTCCTCCTCCCAGTCCATCTGCAGCACGCCACGGGCGACGGCGGCCTTGCAGAACTGGAGGAAGCCCGAGTAGCCGAAGTCCTTCTCGCTGAAGCCCTCCTGGCGCTTGCGGACCTGGTCCTTCAGGCCCGACAGCGGCGGGTCCCCACCGAGCTCGTCCATGAGCTCCGCGACGGTGCGGCGCAGCAGCGCGAACGCCTCGTCGACGTCGGAGGACTTGGTCGCGAAGTCGACCTGCGGGTCGCCCTGCGCGCTGCCCTCGGTGAGCACCAGCACCTTGTGGGTCTCGAGGTGCCGGAGCATCTCGCGGAAGCCGCGGAAGCCGTAGTCCTGCTCGGCGAACGTCGGATCCTTACGCAGCAGCGCGCGCTTCAGGTTGCTCGACAGCACGACCCCGTCGGTGGACGAGCCCTGCAGGCCGGAGAGGGTGCGGGTCACCAGCCGCTCGAGCTTGCGCAGCTCCGACTCGGACGACGGCCCCGGTCCGGTCGCGACCTCACCCGCGGCGCCGCCGTCGGCCTTCCCCCCGCGTCGGGACCCGGCGGTCGACTTCGCCCGCCCCTTGCGGCCCCCCGACCCGCCGTCGCCGGAGCTGCGGCCGTCCAGCCGCGGGACCCCGTCGAGCCGGTCGTAGAACAGGAACTCGTCGCACGAGCTCGGCAGCATCGCCGACGTCGAGCCCTTCACCCCCACGCCGATGACCCGCTTGTTGAGCTCGCGCAGCTTGCCGACGAGCGGCGTGAAGTCGCTGTCGCCCGACACGATGACGAAGGTGGACACGAAGTCGCGGGTGAGCGCGAGCTCCATGGCGTCGACCGCCATCTGGATGTCGGCCGCGTTCTTGCGCACGCTGTCGGACCGCTGCGGGATCTCGATCAGCTCGACGTTCGCGTCGACCATCCCCCGACGGTCGTCGCGGAACAGGTTCCAGTCGGCGTAGGCGCGGCGGGCGATCAGCCGACCCCGCTCGGCGAGCGCGTCGGTGAGCGGCTTCGGGTCGAAGCGCAGCCCGACGCTGCGTGCACCGATCGCGACGTTCTCGTGGTCGATGTAGACCGCGAGCCGTTCCTCGTGCTGGTCAGGAGAGCTCATGCCCGAACTGTAGTGGGCCACTGCGGGACGCGACCGCAAGGGCCCGGTCGGCGAGCTGCGGGACGAGGTCGGCGAGCAGCTCGAGCTCCGCGTCGACGGCCGGATCGGCCGCCGCCCCGGCGGTGCCGTACGCGCCGGCGGCGGTCCGCATGCGCACGCCCTCCACGATGCACGCGATGCGGAACCAGGCGAACGCGACGTAGGGGCGCAGGCGCTCCGCCAGCTCGGCCGGGTCCCGTCCGCTCGCCGCCGCGTACCCCTCGACGAGCGTCTCAGGAGGTGCGAACCCCGGCAGGACCGTGGGGAGGTCGGGGTGGACCACCGACGCCGCCGTGGCCGGCGTCGCCGGCACCCCCCAGTAGGCGAGGAGCGTGCCGAGGTCGGCGAGCGGGTCACCGAGGGTGGCGAGCTCCCAGTCGAGGACCGCCCGCACGGCGGTGCCGTCCGGCGTGACGATCAGGTTGTCGAGCCGGTAGTCGCCGTGCACGAGGGCGACCTCCGTCTGCGCCGGCGCGACGTCGGCGAGGGTCGCCGCGAGCCGCTCGAGCGTCGGGAGCGGCCGGTCCGACCCGCGGGCGAGCTGCCGCGACCAGCGGGCGACCTGACGGGACAGGTACCCGTCACGTCGGGCGAGCTCGCCCAGGCCCACCGCGTCCACGTCGACCGCGTGCAGTGCGGCGAGCGTCGCGGTCACCGGCGCGGTCACCGCCGCACGGACCTCCGGGGCGAGCGTGGCCGCGACGCTCCGGTCGCGCACCACCGTCCCGTCGACGTGAGCGGTGACGAGCAGCGGCACGTCCGGCCCGTCGACGTCCGTCCCGTCGGTCATGGCGAGCACCTCCGGCACGGGCACGGCCGTCCCGGCGAGCGCGGCGACGATGCGCCCCTCGCGGACGACGTCGTGGGCGGAGGCGAGCACGCCGGTGAGCGGCGGACGCCGGACGACGACCCGGCGACCGTCCGCGTCGACGACGACGGCGGTGAGGTTGGACCGCCCGCCGACGACGGGGGTCAGCGTGACCGGCGGCCGCAGGGCACAGGTGCGCGCCAGCCACGCGCCGGTCGCGGCGACGTCGAGACCGGCGACGACGTCGGGACCGTCAGACACCGGCGAGCTCCTCGAGGGTCGCATCGTCGACGTCGGCGGGCAGCAGCGTGCCGTCGACCTCCAGCACCGGGACCCCGCCGACGCCGACGGCCCGCCGGGCGAGCATCTCACCCCGCAGCGCGTCCCGTGCGGCACGGTCGGCGAGCACGGCCCCGACCTCCGCAGGGTCGAGCCCGACGCTGCCGCCCACGGCTGTGAGCACGGCGTGGTCGCCGACGTCGGCACCGTCGGTCCAGTAGGCACGCAGGCAGCCGAGCCGCCAGGCCGCACCGAGCCCGCGCCGCTCCGCGAGCTCCCCCACCAGGTGGGCGTCGAGGGTCGGCGGCCGCGACGTCGGACGGTGCATGGGCAGCCCGAGCGCCGCCGCCCGCTCCTCCACCTCCGCGAGCTCGGCCAGCTGGTCGAGGGTGACCGGCAGGGCGACGGCGACCCCGAGGGCGTCGAGCCCCCGGAAGGCGACCGGATGGCCCGCATCGGCCAGGCGCTGCAGCCGCAGCACGGCCAGCGCGGCCCGGGGCGAGGTCACGTCGTGATGCAGGATGAGCACGCCGGCAGCGTAGGCCAGGGGTCGACTGGGGCCGGTGGTCCCGCCAAGGGGGACCGTGGGACCCGCATGGGACGCCGCCCCCGGCCCGTACGGTCCAGGGGTCGGTCGAGGACGTGCGGGACGCCGCGCCGAGCTCACCGACCGGGAGCCGAAGGCCATGGCACGCGAACTCCGCTGCTTCCAGCCCCTCGAGGGGCCGGCGGCCGCGCTCGCCCGGGCGTTCTCCGAGGCTCCGGACCGGTGGATCCCGGGGGCCGAGGCGGACGACGCGGGGCGGCTGCTGGTCGCCGTGCACGCCGGCTCGCTCACCCGCACGGTGCGCGTCCGGTTCGGTGAACCGTGGCACGTCACCCGGACCGCCTGGCGCTCCCTCTCCTGGGAACCGCTCGGCGGCGGGGACGAGACGAGCGTCAACCGGCTCCTGCCCGCGCTCGACGGCGAGCTCGGCGTCCACGAGGACACGGCCGGACGGGCCACCCTCGTGCTCGACGCCCGCTATCTCCCGCCGGGCGGGCTGCTCGGGGCGGCCGTCGACGCCGTCGCCCTCAACCGGCTGGCCCGCCAGACCGGCCAGCGGTTCCTCGAGGACGTCGGGGTGGGGCTGACCCGGCTGGCGTCACAGCGGGACGCGCCACAGCACGCGCGTCCCGCCGCCCGGCGCTGACCCGAGCTCGACGTCCCCGCCGAGCAGCGCCGCCCGCTCCCGCACGTTGCGCAGGCCCATCCCGTGCTGCCGAGGTGCCGCGGGCAGCCCGTCACCGTCGTCGACGACCTCCAGCTCGATCCAGCCGTCCACCAGCTCCACCCGGACGACCACCCCGGTCGCGCGGGCGTGCTTCGCGACGTTGGTGAGCGTCTCCCGCAGCACCGGGACGAGCTGGTCGACATGCTCCGCGCCGAGGGCGGTGTCCAACGGCCCGTCGAGCCGGATCCGGGCGGGGAAGCCGAGCAGGTCCGCCAGCTCCTCCGCGACCGCCAGCAGCCGTGCGCGGACCCCACGCTGCGCGGACGGCGTGTCCTGCAGGTCGAAGATGCGCGCGCGGATCTCCTTCACCGTCGCGTCGATGCTCTCGATGGCGCGCTCGACCCGCGCCCGGGCGTCGTCGGGGTCGACGCCGTCCCGCACGGCCGCCTGCAGCCCCAGGCCCGTGGCGTAGAGGTTCTGGATGACGGTGTCGTGCAGGTCGCGGGCGATGCGGTCGCGTTCGCGGGAGACGGACAGCTCCTGCCCCTGCCGGGCCATCTCGACGTTCGCGATGGCGCTGCCGGCGACCGCGGCGAGCGCGACGACCCCGGCCTCGTCCTCGGCGGAGAACGCCGTGCCGGTGCGCTTGTCCGTCAGGTAGAGGTTCCCGAACACCGCACCCCGCACGCGGATCGGCGCCCCGATGAAGGAGTGCATCGGCGGGTGGCCCGGCGGGAGCCCGACCGACGCCGGATGCCCGCCGAGGTCGGCGACGCGCAGCGGTCGCGGGTCGCGGAGCAGCTCGCCGAGCAGCCCGCGCCCCGACGGCAGCGCCCCCATGCGCCGGACGGTCTCCGCATCGATGCCGTGGTGGACGAACGTCGAGAGCCGGCCCGGATCCTCCCGGTCGACGACCCCCAGCGCCCCGTACCGCGCGTCGACGAGCCCGCAGGCGGCGACGACGACCCGTTCGAGGACGGCGTCGAGATCGAGGTCCTCCGCCACGGCGAGGATCGCCTCCAGCAGCCGCCCCACCCGGGGGTCCATGCCGTCCACACGACCTCCGGCGCCGCCTCGCCACGGATGCCCCCACCGCGGCGCGCGCAGCGTAGCCTTACGACCACATCGGAACCGGAGGGCATCGTGGCGATCCGCGTCTACCTGGTCGACGACCACGAGGTCGTCCGCCGCGGGCTGCGCGAACTCCTCGACCTGGAGGACGACCTCGAGGTCGTCGGGGAGGCGGGCACCGCCGGCATGGCGCTGGCGGGGATCGCCAAGACCGAACCGGACGTCGCCGTGCTCGACGTGCGGCTGCCCGACGGCAACGGCGTCGAGGTGTGCCGCGATGCGCGGACCCGTCAGCCCGGGCTGGCCTGCCTGATGCTCACCTCCTTCGGTGACGACGAGGCCCTGTTCGACGCGATCATGGCGGGTGCGGCCGGCTACCTCCTCAAGGACATCCGCGGCGCCGACCTCATCGACGCGATCCGCCGTGTCGCCGCCGGGGACTCCCTGCTCGACCCGACGCTCACCGGCAAGGTGCTGCAGCGGCTGCGCGACGGCGACCAGGAGGACCCGCGGCTCGCGAGCCTGTCCGACCAGGAGCGGCGCATCCTCGCCCTGATCGCCGACGGGCTGACCAACCGTGAGATCGGCGCGGAGCTGCACCTCGCGGAGAAGACGGTCAAGAACTACGTGTCGAACCTGCTCGCCAAGCTCGACATGCAGCGACGCACCGAGGCGGCCGTGTTCTACACGCAGGTCGCACGCGGCGACGACCACGCCAGCACCTGACCCTCGTGCGGACCGGGCGGCGCTCGGTACGCTCGACCACGTAGGACCCCACCCGGGGAGCTCGGGACAGCCGGGCTGAGAGGGCGACCGGACGCGTCGCCGACCCGCGGAACCTGAGCTGGGTAATGCCAGCGGAGGGAGGTGCGTACCGATGCTGCCGTCGTTCCCCGATGTCGTCGTGCTCGCCGGCGGCGCACCGATGCCCGCCGACGGTGACGCGGCGATCGCCGCCGCGCTCGACGGGGCCGCGCTGACCGTCGCCGCCGACGGCGGCATCGCCCATGCGCACCGGCTCGACCGTGACGTCCACGTGCTCGTCGGCGACCTCGACTCGGTGACGGACGCCGCCCTCGCCCGTGCCCGGACGGCCGGGACGCGCGTCATCCGCCACCCCGCCGACAAGGACGCGACCGACCTCGAGCTGGCCCTCGCCCTCGTCGCCGACGCCGCCGGCACCACCGTCGACGGCGACGACGCTCGGCGCGTGCCCGCGGAGCCCGACGTGTGGGTCGTCGGCGGCGCCGGCGGCCGGACCGACCATCTCGTCGGCCACCTGCTGCTGCTCACCGCCCCCCGCTTCGCCGGCCTCCGCCTGCATTGCCGGTGGGGTGCGGCGACGCTCGACGTGGTCCGCGGCGGGGCGACGGTGCACGGCCGGGCCGGCGACACCGTCTCCCTGTTCGCCCTCCACGGCCCCGCCGACGGGGTGACCACCACCGGCCTGCGCTTCCCGCTCACCGGTGCCCGGCTCGCGGCCGGCACGACCCTCGGCCTGAGCAACCGGATGCTGGCCGACACGGCCACCGTCGCGGTCGCCGACGGCGTCGTCGCCGTCGTCCGCCCCGGTGACCCCTGAGCCCCCCACCCCCGACGCGACCACGACCCGACGCACCCGACCCCCGACGACCAGGAGCCCCACCGATGCGCCACCGCTCCCGCCTGCTGACCATGACGCTCACCGCCGGCCTGCTGCTCGCGGCCTGCACGGACCCCGGCACCGACACCGGTGCGGACGCGGCCGGCCCCGTGCGGCTGCTCACCCACGACTCGTTCGACGTCTCCACGGAGGTGCTCGAGACGTTCACCGCCGACACCGGCATCGACGTCGAGGTCATCCCGCTCGGCGACGCCGGCAGCGCCCTCAACCGGGTCATCCTCACCAAGGACGACCCGGAGGGGGACGTGCTGTTCGGCGTCGACTCGACGTTCCTCACCCGCGCGCTCGCCGAGGACCTGTTCCTCCCCCACCGGGCGGCCGGACTCGACGCCGTCGACCCGGCGCTCCTCCCCGACGACGAGCGGGTCACCCCCATCGACTTCGGCGACGTGTGCGTGAACTACGACCGCGGCTGGTTCGCCGAGGCGGGACTGCCGGTCCCCGCCGACCTCGCCGCGCTCGCCGACGACCGGTACGCCGGCCTGCTGGCGGTGCAGAACCCCGCGACCTCCTCCCCCGGCCTGGCGTTCCTCCTCGGGACGATCGCGCGGCTCGGCGAGGACGCGGCGTTCACGTTCTGGGAGCGGCTGCGCGCCAACGACGTGCTGGTGACCGACGGCTGGTCCGACGCCTACTACGGGGCGTTCACCCACGCCAGCGACGGGGACCGCCCCCTCGTCGTCTCCTACGCCTCCAGCCCGCCCGCCGAGGTGCTGTTCGCCGCGGAGCCGACCGACACGGCCCCGACGGGGGTGATCGTCGACACCTGCTACCGGCAGGTCGAGTACGCCGGGGTGCTCGCCTCGACGCCCCGGCCCGACGCCGCCCGCGCGCTGCTCGACCACCTGCTCTCCCCCGCCTTCCAGGCGGACGTGCCCCTCACCATGTTCGTCTTCCCCGCCCGGACCGACGTGCCCCTCCCCGACGTGTTCACCGCCCATGCGGTGCTGCCCGACGAGCCGCTGACGCTCGACCCGGCGCGCATCGACGCGGGACGCGAGGGCTGGATCGAGCGCTTCACCGACACGGTCCTGCGGTGACCGGGACGCGGGGGACGCGACGGCGGCCGCGCGGCCGTCCGCTGCTGCTCGCCGCGGTCCCCACGGCCTTCCTCGGCCTGTTCTTCCTCTGGCCGCTGGTCCGGGTCCTCGGCCGCGGTCTCGGCGTCGACGCCACCCCCCTCGCGCCGCTGTGGGACGTCGCCCGCGACCCCCGCACCCACGAGGTCGTCGCGTTCACCGCGGGGCAGGCCGTCGCGTCGACCGTGCTGACCCTCGCCGTCGGACTGCCCGTCGCCGGCGTGCTGGCCCGGTACCGGTTCCGCGGCCGGCAGGTGCTGGAGGCGGCGACGCTCGTGCCGTTCGTGCTCCCGACCGTCGTCGTCGGCAGCGCGTTCGTCGCGCTGCTCGGACGGCTCGCCCCCGTCGTCGACCTGCGCGGCACGACGTGGGCGATCCTGCTCGCCCACGTGTTCTTCAACGTGTCCGTGGTGGTGCGCACCGTCGGAGGGCTGTGGCGCCACCTCGACGAGGCCCCGCTGCTCGCCGCCCGCACGCTCGGTGCCGGACCGCTGCGGGCGTTCCGGGAGGTGACGCTCCCCCGGCTGCGGCCGGCGATCATGGCCGCGTCCGCCGTCGTGTTCCTGTTCACGTTCACGTCGTTCGGCGTGGTCCTCATCCTCGGCGGACCGGGACGGTCCACGATCGAGGTGGAGATCCACCGGGCGACCGCCCAGCTGCTCGACCTGCGCACCGCCGCCGCCCTGTCGGTGCTGCAGCTCCTCGCGGTGGTCGCCACCCTCGGCCTGTACGACCGGTCACGCCGGCATCAGGCGGCCCGGCCGCTGGCACGGACCGCGACCACCGCCCGGCCGGTGCGCGGGGTGCGAGCACGGCTCGCCGTCGGCGGGGCCGTCGCACTGCTCGCCACCGTCCAGGGCGTCCCGCTCCTCGCCCTCGGCGAGCGGGCCCTGCGCGTCGGCGACGGCTGGGGGCTGGACCACTTCCGCACCCTCGGACGACCGACCCGCGAGGCGGTGCTGAGCGTCGTGCCGGCGGAGGCGGTCGTGAACTCGCTCGCCATCGCGACGGTCGCGACGCTGCTCGCCCTCGCCGTGGGCACGTCCGCGGCGGTGACCGCCGTGTCCGGCGGGCGCGTGGGACGGCTGATGGACGGGGCGCTGATGCTGCCGCTGGGGACGTCCGCGGTGACGCTGGGGCTGGGGCTGCTGCTCGCGTTCCGGACCGGCCCGTTCGCCGGCCGTGGCGCCGTCCTGCTCGTCCCCGTCGCCCAGGCGCTCGTCGCCGTCCCGTTCGTCGTCCGGACCCTCCTGCCGGTCCTGCGGGCGATCGACCGGCGGCTGCGTGAGGCGGCGGCCACGCTCGGCGCGCCACCGCGACGGGTGTGGCGGGAGGTCGACCTGCCGATCGTGTCCCGGGCCGGTCTGGTCGCCGCCGGGTTCTCGTTCGCGGTGACCATCGGGGAGTTCGGCGCGACGATCTTCGTCGCCCGCGCGTCCCAGCCGACGATCCCCGTCGCCATCCACCGGGCGCTCGGCCTGCCCGGTGAGGTCAACCTCGGGCGGGCGATGGCCCTGTCGGTGCTGCTCGCGCTCATCACCGGCACCGTCGTGCTGCTCATCGACCGGATCCGTGTCGGCCAGGTCGGACGGTTCTGATGGGCGCGCTCACCGTCGAGGGGCTCCGGGCCGGCTACGGCGCCGGTCCCGACGTGCTGCACGACGTGACGCTCGACGTCCGTCCCGGGGAGGTCGTCGCGCTGCTCGGCGCGAGCGGCAGCGGGAAGTCGACGCTGCTGCGGTGCGTCGCCGGGCTCGAGCCGCTGCGGGCGGGCCGCATCCTGCTCGGTGGTGCCGACGCGGCGGCGCTGCCCGTCGAGCGGCGCGACGTCGGGCTCGTGTTCCAGGACCACGCGCTGTTCCCCCACCGTGACGTCGCCGGCAACGTGGCGTTCGGTCCGCGCATGCAGGGGCTCGCGCCGGCGGACATCGACGCGCGGGTGGACCACGCGCTGCGGCGGGTGGGGCTCGCAGCGCTCGCCGACCGGCCCGTCGACGCGCTCAGCGGCGGGGAGCAGCAGCGGGTCGCGCTCGCCCGGGCCCTGGCGGCCCGCCCCCGTCTGCTGCTGCTCGACGAGCCCTACGGCAGCCTGGACCGGCCACTGCGGGAGGGGCTGGCGTCGGCGCTGCCCGCTCTCGTCCGCGACGAGGGGGTCGGCGCGCTGCTCGTCACCCACGACCAGCAGGAGGCGCTGCGGGCGGCGGACCGCATCGCCGTGCTCGCCGGCGGCACCGTCCGCCAGTTCGACGTCCCCGAGCGGCTGTGGCGCGACCCTGCCGACGCGACCGTCGCGACGTTCCTCGGCGTCGGGCCGCTGTTCCCCGCGACCGTCACGGACGGGACCGCCCACACGGCCGTGGGCACCTTCCCCGTCGCCACGGCGGCCGACGGGCCGGCCCGGCTGCTCGTCCCCACGGCGGCGCTGCACGTCGACCCGCACCCCGACGGGCCCCGCCTCGACGCCACCGTCGTCGACGTGCGCTTCGCCGGTGACGCCCACCGGCTCGAGGTGCGCAGCGGCGAGCACACGTTCGCGGTGCGCACCACCACGGCGGACGCGCTGCCCGCACCGGGCGGGACGGTCACGCTCGGGGTCGACCCGCGGGCGCTGCGGGTGCTGCCCGCCGACGACGGGCCGCGGGCCGGGTCGCAGACGGGGCAGCGGGCCGAGCCGCGGGCCGGTCAGTAGACGGGGATGCTCGGGTCGACCTGGCGGGCGTAGAGGTCGATGCCGCCGCGCATCGAGCGGGCGCGGAAGCCGGCACCACGCAGCAGCTGCACCGACTCGAGGGAGCGCACCCCGCCCTTGCAGTGCACGACGTACTCGACGTCCGGGTCGAGCTCGGTGAGCCGCCCGGCGAGCGTGTCCTTGGGGATCAGCGTCGAACCCGGGATGCGGTTGATCTCGAACTCGTGCGGCTCCCGGACGTCGAGGAGCACGACGTCGTCCCGGTCGGCGAGCTCGACGTACTCGGACGGGAGGATCTCGAGGTCGGCGAGGTCGGCGGGCTCGACCACGGTGCGGTCGTGCGCCGGGACGCCGCAGAAGTCCTCGTAGTCGATCAGCGCGGTGACGGTCGGGTCCGGACCGCACACGGGGCAGCGCGGGTCCTTGCGGACCTTCACGTAGGTCCAGTCCTGCTCGAGCGCGTCGTACACGCCCAGGCGGCCGACCATGCTGCGGCCCACCCCGGTGATCGTCTTGAGCACCTCGATGCCCTGTGCGGTGCCGATGTGGCCGGCCATGACGCCGAACACGCCACCCTCCGCGCAGTTGGGGACCATGCCCGGCGGTGGCGGCTCGGGGTACATGCAGCGGTAGCAGGGCCCCTCCTCCGCCCAGAAGACGCTCAGCTGCCCCTCGAAGCGGAAGATCGAGCCGTACACGTTGGGCGTGCCGGTCAGCACGCTCGCGTCGTTGACGAGGTAGCGGGTCGGGAAGTTGTCGGTGCCGTCGGCGACGACGTCGTAGCCGCCGATGATGTCGAGCGCGTTGTCGCTGGTGAGGAAGGTGCGGTGCAGCTCGACGTTCACGTTCGGGTTGAGGTCCTTGATGGACGCGAGCGCCGAGTCGAGCTTGTGCGTGCCGAGGTCGCTCGTACCGTGGATCACCTGCCGCTGGAGGTTCGACGCGTCGACGACGTCGTCATCGACGAGCCCGATCGTGCCCACACCGGCCGCCGCGAGGTACAGCGCCAGGGGCGAGCCGAGGCCACCGGTGCCGACGAGCAGGACGCGCGCCGCCTTGATGCGCTCCTGTCCGGCCAGCCCGATCTCGGGGATGATCAGGTGCCGGCTGTACCGCGCGATCTCCTCATGGGTCAGCGGTTCACGGCGGTCGACGGCGGGACGGGACACGGGCTCCTCCGGGCTCGGAGCGGGACGGGTGGGGCGCGGGGACGCGGGGCGGGAGCTGCGGGTGCGGAGTGTCGCGGCGGGACGGCGCCGGCCCGCCCCGGCATGTGCGAACGGTGCGAACCGGCGGCCGGACCGCCGGGGGGACGCTCAGACGTTCATGCCCATCGCCCGCAGCTCCTCCCGCACGTAGTCGGCGATCTTGTCGGTCGACCACGGCGGGGTGAAGGTGAACTCGACGTCGACGACGTCGACGCCCGGCATCGCCCCCATGATGACCGAGCACTGCTGGTGGATGATCTCGGTCAGCGGGCAGCCGACCGACGTCAGGGTCATGAGGACGTGCACCTGGCCGCGCTGCGGCTTGGTGACCTCGTACACGAGCCCGAGGTCGACGATGTTGTAGCCGATCTCGGGGTCGATGACGGCCCGGAGGGCGTTGGTGAGCGCCTCGGTCGACGGCATGCCGTCGTCGTCGAGCGGCAGGTCGGCGAAGGGGTGCGCCCGCTCCGGCTGCGCCTCGACCGCGCCGGTGGGGGTGTCGGCCTCGGGGATGCCCTCGCCGTCGTCGAGGAGCTCGCTGATGGAGGGGGAGGTGTCGGTCGCGTCACTCATGCTGGTCCTCGTGGGTCACGTCGTTGGCGTCGTCGCCGCGTCGGAAGGTGTCGATGGCGTCGCGCAGGGCCATCCAGCCGAGCAGGGCGCACTTGACCCGCACGGGGAAGCGTGCCACGCCCTCGAACACCATGCTGTCACCGAGGTCGTCCGCCCGGCCCGGCTGCTCGCCGTGCATCATCAGCCGGAACTCCTCGACCAGGCCGAGGACGTCCTCGACCGGCCGGCCGAGCACGGCGACCGACATCGCCGAGGCGGAGGCGAGGCTGATGGAGCAGCCGTCACCGTCGTAGGCGAGCCCGTCCAGCACGCCGTCGCGGATGCGGATCCGCACGTCCAGCTCGTCCCCGCACAGCGGGTTCGAGTGGTGCACCTGCGCGTCCTCGCCGCTGAGCCCCGGCGCACGGTTGCGGGGGCTGCGGTAGTGGTCGAGGATGATCTCCTCGTACAGCGCGTCGAGCTCGCCCATCTACGCGCTCCTGCCGACGGCGAACATCGCCCGTGCGGCGGCGAGCCCGTCGAGCAGCGGCTCGAGGTCGTCGGCGTCGTTGTAGACGTGCAGGCTCGCGCGCACGGTCGCGTTGATGCCGAGCTCGCGCATCAGCGGCTTGCAGCAGTGGTGGCCGACGCGGACGCACACGCCGCGCGCGTCGAGCATCGCGCCGACGTCGTGGGGGTGCACGCCGTCGACGGAGAAGGAGATGGCGGCGCCGCGCTCCGCCATCGTCGTCGGCCCGTGGACGGTGATGCCGTCGGCGTCGGCCAGTGCGGCGAGGAACGTCGCGCCGAGCTCGACCTCGTGCGCCCGGACCGCGTCGGGCCCGAGCTCCTCGAGGAACGCGACCGCGGCGGTCAGCCCGGCGGCCTCCGCGATCATCGGGGTCCCGGCCTCGAAGCGGTGCGGCACGTCGTTCCACGTCGCGCCGGTGAGGGTCACGTCGCGGATCATCTCCCCACCGGTGAGCATCGGCTCCATGCGCTCGAGCAGCGCCGGGTCGGCGACGAGCGCGCCGATCCCCGTCGGGCCGAACATCTTGTGGCCGGTGAGCGCGTAGCTGTCCACCCCGAGCGCCGCGACGTCGACGGGGAGGTGGGGGACGGCCTGCGTCCCGTCGACGTGGACGACGGCGTCGGGGTTCGCGTCACGCACGAGCGCGGCGAGGCCGGGCACGTCGTTGATCGTCCCGAGGGTGTTGGACACGTGCGTGAACGCGGCGAAGCGGACGCGACCGTCGGCGACGAGCCGTGCGGCCTCCGCGAGGTCGAGGTGCCCGTCCTCGGTCACCGGGACGTAGCGGACCTCGAAGCCGCGGTCGTTCGCCGCGTGGACGAACGGCACCATGTTGGCGTGGTGCTCCATCACGGTGCACAGCAGCGCGTCCCCGGGCCCGAGCGTGCGTCG
The DNA here is from genome assembly GCA_913060655.1 of uncultured Nitriliruptoraceae bacterium. Classification (GTDB taxonomy): domain Bacteria; phylum Actinomycetota; class Nitriliruptoria; order Nitriliruptorales; family Nitriliruptoraceae; genus CSBr16-57R1. The sequence continues at coordinate 45,711 of CAJXTG010000009.1, forward strand.
CACGTAGCCGTAGGCGATCAGGTTGCACGCCTCCGTCGCGTTCTTGGTGAACACGACGCCGCGCGGGTCGGCGCCGACGAGGCGGGCCAGCGCGGTGCGGGCCCCCTCGTACGCGTCGGTCGCCTCCTCGGCGAGGAGGTACACGCCACGGTGCACGTTGGAGCGCGACGTGCGGTAGTAGCGCTCCATCGCGGCGAGGACGGCCTCGGGGGTCTGCGACGTCGCGGCGGAGTCGAGGTAGACGAGCCGCTCCCCCCGGACCTCGCGCGCGAGGGTGGGGAACTCCGTGCGGATCGCCGCGACGTCGATGGGCACGGTCAGACGCTCGACTTCAGCCGCTCGTAGCCCTCCGCCTCGAGCTCGTCGGCGAGCTCCGGCCCGCCGGAGGCCGCGATGCGCCCCTCGAACATGACGTGCACCTCGTCGGGGCGGATGTAGCGCAGGATGCGGGTGTAGTGGGTGATGATGAGCACGCCGAGCTCCGGGCTGCGCAGCCGGTCGACGCCCTCGCTGACGATCCGCAGCGCGTCGACGTCGAGGCCCGAGTCGGTCTCGTCGAGGACGGCGAGGGCCGGCTTGAGCATCGCCATCTGGAGGATCTCGAAGCGCTTCTTCTCACCGCCGGAGAAGCCCTCGTTGACCGACCGCTGCAGGAACGACTGGTCGACCTCCAGCGCCGCCATCTCCTCCTTCAGCCCGGTCATGAACTCGCGGACCGGGACGTCCTCGCCGCGCACCGCGTTGAGCGAGGTGCGCAGGAAGTTCGTGACGGACACGCCGGGGATCTCCGTCGGGTACTGCATGGCGAGGAACACGCCGAGGCGGGCCCGCTCGTCGGGGCTGAGCTCGTTCAGCTCGGTGCCCTCCCACGTCATCGTGCCCCCGGTGATCTCGTAGGCCGGGTGGCCGGCGATCGCGTAGGCGAGCGTCGACTTGCCCGACCCGTTCGGCCCCATCAGCGCGATGGTCCGACCGCGGTCGAGGTCGAGGGTGACGCCGCGGAGGATCTCGTTGCCGTCGGCCTCGACGGTCAGGTCGCGGATCTCGAGGTCTGCCATGTCGTGGTCCTTGTGAGGGGGGTGCGGGTGGGGGTCGGACTGCGGTGGGGCGGGCGAGGGTCCCGACAGGGGCCGCTCAGTGGTCGGGGGTCGGTGCGCCGTTCGTGGCGACGGTGACGTCGACCTCGACGGTGCCGTCGGTGACCCGCGTCGCGAACGTCGGGACGGGTCGGGTCGCGGGGAGGCTGGACGGTGCACCGGTGGTCAGGTCGAACGTCGAGCCGTGCAGGGAGCACTCGACCCCGCCGTCGATGACGAGCCCGTCGGCGAGGGACCAGCGCTGGTGGGAGCACACGTCGTGCAGCGCGAACACGTCGTCCCCGGTGCGGACGAGGCAGACGGGCACGTCGTCGACCTCCACCTGGACGGGGGTGGCGTCCGTGAGCGCGTCGAGCGCGGCGGCGGCGACGAAGCCCATCAGGCCTCGCCCTCCTCACGCAGGTTGAGGTCGTTGACCTGCACGGCCGACAGGTCGGCCGCGGCGATGCGCCGTTCGATGACGGCGAGCGCCCGGTCGGAGACGCCGGGCAGGTCCGCCTCGTCGAGGATCTCGGTGAAGTAGCCGGTGACGATCATCCGCAGCGCCGTGTCACGGTCGATGCCCCGGGCCTGCAGGTAGTACAGGTGCCGGGCGTCGATCTGCCCGGTGGCGGAGCCGTGGCCGGCGGTGATGTCGCTGCACTCGATCTCGAGGAACGGCGTCGCGTCGGCCCGGGCCCCGTCGGTGAGGATCAGGCTGCGGTTGTTCTCGTCGGTGGCCGTGCCGACCGCGTCACGGTGGACGAACACGTTGCCGCGGAAGACCGTCCGGCTCTCCCCCTGCAGCGCGCCCTTGAAGAGCACGTCGGACGACGCCCGCGGGGCGATGTGCCGCACGTAGGGCTGCAGGTCGAACCACTGCCCCTCGCTGGCCATGTAGATGCCCAGCGGCCGCACCTCCGCGCCGGGTCCGACGAGGTCGAACTCGGGGCGCAGACGGACCGTCGTCCCGCCGGTGGTGAACGCCAGGGCGAGCACGCGCGCGTCGCGGTGGACCTCCGCCTTCTGCAGGGCGAGGTGCTCGACGCCGCTCCCCCAGTCCTGCAGGGTCGCGAGCCGCAGCTGCGCGCCGTCCTCGACGATCAGCTCGGCGACCTCATCGACGAGCGCGGAGACGCCGTCGACGCTGGTGTGCTCGAGGTACAGCGTCGCCCGGGCGTGATGGCCGACGACGGCGAGGACGCGCGGCAGGTGGGCGCCCGCCGCGGTCACGTGGACGTGGACCGAGATCGGGACGTCGAGCTCGACCTCGGCGGGGACGTGGAGGAACACGCCGCCGGTCCACGCCGCGTCGTTGAGGGTGATGGTGCGGTCCTCGTCGCTGCCGGTGCCGCCCTCCGTCGTCGTCGTGAGCCGACCGAGGTGCGCCTCGACGAGCGCGGCGTGGTCGGTCGCGGCCGTGCGGAGGTCGGTGACGACCACCCCCGCGGCCTCCGCCGCCGGGTGCTGCACCACCGAGGTCAGCGCCCCGTCGACGATGGTGACCTGCACGCCACCGCCCTCGACGCCGGCGAGCACGCCCTCCGGCGGCAGCCCGCCACCCTCGGCGGCGGCGAGCTCCCGTTCGACGTCGAAGCGCACGTCGAACGGGGTGGAGCGCCAGAACTCGTCGGTGTGGCTGTCGGGCCACGCCTGGTCGCCGAACCGGCGGGCGGCGAGCTGACGCCGCTCGGCGAGCCACGTGGGCTCGCCGGCGGCCTCGCTGGTCGACGCCAGCGACGCGGCGTCGATGCGGGAGAGCGTCGTCATCCGATCGCGCCTTCCATCTCGATGGCGATGAGCCGGTTCAGCTCGACGGAGTACTCCATCGGCAGCTCACGGGAGATCGGCTCGATGAAGCCGCGGACGATCATCGCGGTCGCCTCGTCCTCGTCGATGCCGCGCTGCTGCATGTAGAAGACCTGGTCGTCACTGAGCTTCGAGACGGTCGCCTCGTGCTCGATCGTCGCGTCCTCCTGGTCGATCTGCATGTACGGGTACGTGTCGGTCCGGGCCGAGTCGTCGAGCATCAGGGCGTCGCACTTGACCGCGCTGCGCGCGTGGTGCGCACCCTCGTCGATCTGCACGAGCCCGCGGTAGCTGGTGCGGCCGCTCCCCTTGGAGATCGACTTCGACAGGATGTTCGACGTCGTGTACGGCGCCGCGTGGACCATCTTCGCACCGGCGTCCTGGTGCTGGCCGTCGTTCGCGTACGCGACGGAGAGGACCTCACCCTTCGCGCCCTCACCGGTCAGCCAGACCGCCGGGTACTTCATGGTGACCTTCGAGCCGATGTTGCCGTCGATCCACTCCATGGTGGCGTTCTTCTCGGCCACGGCCCGCTTCGTCACCAGGTTGTAGACGTTGTTGGACCAGTTCTGGATCGTCGTGTAGCGGACGCGCGCGCCCTCCTTCACGATGATCTCGACGACGGCGGAGTGCAGCGAGTCCGACGAGTAGATCGGCGCGGTGCAGCCCTCGACGTAGTGCACGTAGCTGCCGGGCTCGGCGATGATGAGGGTGCGCTCGAACTGGCCCATGTTCTGCTTGTTGATGCGGAAGTAGGCCTGCAGCGGCACGTCGACCTTGACGCCCTCGGGGATCCAGATGAACGAGCCGCCCGACCACACGGCCGTGTTCAGCGCCGCGAACTTGTTGTCGTTCGACGGGATGACGGTCGCGAAGTGCTTGCGGAACAGCTCCTCGTGCTCCTGCAGCCCCGAGTCCGTGTCGAGGAAGATCACGCCCTCCTTCTCGAGGTCCTCGCGCACCTGGTGGTAGAGCACCGTCGACTCGTACTGGGCGGCGACCCCGGCGACGAGCCGCTCACGCTCCGCCTGCGGGATCCCGAGCTTCTCGTAGGTCGCGAGGATCTCCGGCGGGAGCTCCTCCCACGAGTCGGCCTGCTGCTCGCTCGCCTCGACGTAGTAGTGGATGTTGTCGAAGTCGATGCCCGACAGGTCCGAACCCCAGTTCGGCATGGGACGCCGGAGGAACGCCCGGTAGGCGCGCAGGCGCAGGTCGAGCATCCAGTCCGGCTCGTCCTTGCGGGCGCTGAGCTCGCGGATGACGTCCTCGTCGAGGCCCTGGCCCGAGGTGAAGGCGTAGCCGGCGTCATCGTCGGACCAGCCGAACTTGTAGTCGGCGAGGTCCTGGGCGAGCTGCTCCTGGTTCTGCTTCGCCTCGCTGACGGGGACCGGGATCTCGGTCTGGCTCATGCGTTGCTCCTTGGTGCTCGGGGGCGTTCTCGGAGGTCAGGGTGGTTCGTCGGACGCCGATCCGCGGATCGGCGGGTGGGGATCAGCCGGCGCTGACCGTGCACACGCAGGCCGGCGCGCCGTCGGCGATCGTGGCCCGGCGGGCGACGGTCACGTCGCTGCCGAGCACGCGGGAGAAGGCGGCCGCCTCGAAGCTGCAGATCTCGGGGTGCTCGCGGGCGACGTCCTCGATGACGCAGTGGTGCTGGACGAGCTGCAGGGTCGGCAGGCCGCCGGGCGCACCGTCGGCGCCCTCCTCGACCACGGCGGCGCCGAACCCGGCGTCGTCGAGCGCCGCCGCGAGGCGGGCCACCCGGTCCTCCAGCGGCCCGTCGGCGACCGTCTCGGCGAGCTGCTCGGCCTCACGGTCGATGCGCCAGCGGAGGAACGCGAGCAGGCCGTCACGGCCCTGCTCGGCGACGAGGAAGTCGAGCAGCTCCTTCGCGAGCCGGTCGTAGGACTGGGGGAAGAGCCGCTGGGCGCGCTCGGTCAGCGCGTAGCAGGCCGCCGGCCGGCCGCCCGACGGGCGCGGCTCGCACTCCTCGACGAGCCCGTCGCCGAGCAGGACCGCGAGATGACGGCGGGTGGCGACCTCGGAGATGCCCAGGTGCGTCGCGAGCTCGGTGACCGGTCCGGCACCCGCGCGGTGCAGGTGCTCGACGAGGGCGGCCCGCGTCTCCCCGAGGAGCCCCACGAGGGAGTGCGCCGCGCTGACCGCGCCGGGGGTCGAGCTCACCCGCGCCTCCTTCGTCGGACCGGTCGGACCGGTCGGACCGGTTCGATAACACTTCTGTTGCGGAAGTCTACGGAGGGGGCCACAGCGACGCAAACACCGTGGGCACCCGGGACCTCGCGGCGGGCCTCACGGCGTCGCGGCGGTCCCGATCCGCTCGGCGAGGCCCGTGTGCCGGCGCGACGCGAACGAGCGCGCCGCCGCCGTGCGCAGCGCGTCGGCGCGTCCGACGAGGATGAGCGCGCGTGCCGCCCGCGTCACCGCGGTGTAGACGAGCTCGCGCCACAGCATGCT
>CAJXTG010000010.1 GCA_913060655.1 uncultured Nitriliruptoraceae bacterium
GAAGAAGGCCGCTGCGAAGCGTCCGGCGAAGAAGGCTGCGAAGAAGCGGACCACCAAGAAGGCCGCGAAGAAGCGCAGCACGCGTCGCTGACGCTCGCGCCACGTCGCGTACGACGGTCGGAGCCGCCCCTCGGGGCGGCTCCTTCCGTTGCGCCGGCCGTTGCGCCGGCCGTTCCGCGGGCCGTTGCGCGGGGGTGACGCAGGCCCCGACGGCGGCAGCACCACGGGCGGTACCGTCGCCCCATGCGCATCCTCGAGCTCGACCCGTCCCGCCCCGTCGTCCGTCCCGATCCGGCGCTGGTCCTGGCCTTCGACGGCTGGACCGACGCGGGGGCCGGCGGCACCGGAGCCGCTGAGCACCTCCTCGAGCGGTACCCGGCGCAGCGCATCGGCCGCTTCGACCCCGACGGGCTGTACGACTACCGCGACCGCCGCCCGGAGCTCGAGATCGACCGCGGGCGGCTGCGCACGGTCCGCTGGCCGGAACTGACCGTCCGGCATCTCGCCCCGAGCAGCGGGCCCGACCTGCTGCTCGTCACGGGCCCCGAACCGGACCTCGGATGGCGGGCGCTCGCCGACGACCTGCGCGCACTCTCCGACATGCTGGGCGTCACCCGCTACGTCGGCCTGGGCAGCGTCCCCGGCCCCATCCCCCACACCCGGCCGGTGCAGCTCGTGTGCACGTCCAACGACGACGTCCTCCTCGAGCGGCTCGGCGCCCCGCACGAGCAGATGGTCGTCCCCGCATCCGCCCAGGTCGCCATCGAGGCGGAGCTGGGCGCCCACGGGCTCACGACGCTCGGCATGTGGGTCCGTATCCCGCACTACGTCGCCGGGCCCTACCCGGAGGCGTCACGGGCCCTGCTCGAGCGGCTGTCCGCCCACCTGGGCACCGCCGTCGACCTCACCGGACTCGACGAGGACATCGAGCAGAACCGGCAGCGGCTCGACGTCGCCGCGACGTCGTCCGACGAGGTGCGCGACCACGTCGCCCAGCTCGAACGCCTCTACGACGCGCAGGCGCTCGACTCGGGCGGGCCGCTCGGCATCGACGGGCAGCGTGGCGCGCCGATGGACGACAGCGACGTCCCCAGCGGCGACGAGCTGGCCGCCGAGATCGAACGCTTCCTCCGCGGCGGCAGCTGACCGCGCACGCCGCGTCAGCCGAGCGCGGCGACGACGTGGTCGATCGACGCCGTGAGCGCCTCGAGGTCCGCCAGCGGCACGGCCGGGAACATGCCGATCCGCAGCTGGTTGCGCCCGAGCTTGCGGTAGGCGTCGGTGTCGACGATGCCGTTGGCCCGCAGGACGTCGCTGACCTCGTTCGCGTCCACACCCTCGAGGTCCACGGTGGCGACGACGAGCGAGCGTGCCGCCGGGTCCGTGACGAACGGGGTGGCCCACGGACGGGCCTGCGCCCAGCCGTACAGGTGGTCGGCCTTGCGACGCTGCTGTGCGACGACGCCGTCGAGGTCGCCGTGGGCGGCCAGCATCGCCTCGACCTGCGCCCGGGCCAGCACGACCGTCGCGATCGCCGGGGTGTTGTACGTCTGGTCCTTGCGGCTGTTGTCGACGACGGTCGCCAGGTCGAGGAACGCGGGCACGTACCGGTCGGACGCGGCGATCCGGGCGATGCGCTCGAGGGCGCGCGGTGACACGACGGCCACCGTCAGCCCGCCGTCCGCCGCGAACCCCTTCTGCAGGCTGAAGTAGTACACGTCCACCGCGGTCAGGTCGACGGGCAGCCCACCCGCCCCCGACGTCGCGTCGACCAGCACGAGCGCGTCGTCGACGCGCACCGGCTCCTGCATCACGCCCGTCGACGTCTCGTTGTGGGTCAGCGCCTGCACGTCCACCCCGTCGGGCACCGGCACGATGTCCGGGCGCGTCCCCGGCTCGGCGCGGTGCACCACCGGTTCCTCCAGCCACGGCGCCGCCGCGGCGGCCGTCGCGAACTTGCCGCTGAACTCGCCGAACACGGCATGCTGGGAGCGCCGCTCGATCAGGCCGAACACCGCAGCGTCCCAGAAGGCGGTCGCCCCACCGACGGTGACGAGCACCTCATACCCCTCGGGGACCTTCAGCAGGGTGCGGATGCCCGCACGCAGCCGTCCGACCTCGGCGCGCACCGGCGCCTGCCGGTGCGACGTGCCGAGCACGGTCGGCGCCAGGCGCACCAGCTCGTCGACCGCCGCCTGCGGCACGCGGCTCGGGCCGCAGCCGAAGCGCCCGTCGGCGGGCAGCAGGTCGGTGGGGATGGTCAGGTCGGCCATGACGCGCTCCGGCTGTTCGCGGTGGGGGGCGAGGCCCGCAGAGTACGCTCCCGACGTCCTCGCACCCCTCCCCTCCCCCGTCCCGGAGCCATGATGTCGCTGAGCCCCCGCATCACCGCCCTCGCCCCGTCCGCCACCATGGCCGTCGACGCGAAGGCGAAGGCGCTGCGTGCGGCGGGCGAGCCGGTCATCGGCTTCGCCGCGGGCGAGCCCGACTTCGCGACGCCCGACCACATCGTGGAGGCCGCCCGTGCCGCCGCCGCCGACCCGGCGATGCACCGCTACACCCCGGCCGCCGGCCTCGCCCCCCTGCGGGAGGCGATCGCGGAGCGCGCCCGGCGTGACGGCCTCGACGTCAGCGCCGACATGGTCGTGGTGACCAACGGCGGGAAGCACGCGCTGTACAACGTGTTCATGGCGCTCATCGCCCCCGGCGACGAGGTGCTCGTCCCCTCGCCCTACTGGGTCAGCTACCCCGAGCAGATCGGTCTGGCCGGCGGCACCTGCGTCCCCGTGCCGTCCGACGCCGCCTCCGGCTTCCGCGTGTCCGTGGAGCAGCTGGAGCGTGCCCGCACCGACCGGACCCGCGCCCTCGTGTTCGTGTCCCCCTCCAACCCCACCGGCGCGGTGTATCCGCCGGAGGAGGTCGCCGCCATCGGCCGGTGGGCCGCGGAGCACGACGTGTGGGTCATCACCGACGAGATCTACCGCGACCTCGTCTACGGGGACGCGCGGTTCGCGTCCCTCCCCGTCGTCGCGCCCGAGGCGGCCCCGCGGACCGTCATCGTCGACGGCGTGGCGAAGACGTTCGCGATGACCGGCTGGCGCGTCGGCTGGTCGATCGCCCCGCCGGAGATCGCCGCGGGCATCGCCAAGCTGCAGACCCAGCTGTGCTCCAACGTGAACAACGTCGCACAGGCCGCCGCGCTCGCCGCGCTCACCGGCCCCACCGCCCCCGTCGACGCCATGCGGGTCGCGTTCGACCGCCGCCGGCGTGCCGCCGTGGACGGCCTGCGCGCCATCCCCGGCCTCGAGGTGGTGGAGCCGGAGGGGGCGTTCTACGTCTACCCGAGCGTGCGTGAGCTGATGGGCGCCACCATCGCGGGCCGGACGGTGCGCAGCTCGCTCGAGCTCGCCGAGGTGCTGCTCGACGAGGCGAAGGTCGCCGTCGTCCCGGGCGAGGGGTTCGGCTCGGAGGCGAGCTTCCGGCTCTCCTACGCGCTCGCCGACGACGACCTCGCCGAGGGCATCGCCCGCATCGGCGCCCTGCTGGCCGACGTCACGCCTTGACGTAGGGCTTCCCGTCCGCCGCGGGCACGCGCAGACGTCCGATCAGCCCGGCGACGACCAGCAGCGTCACCACGTACGGCGCGGTGCGCAGGAGCGTCGACGGCAGCGGGACGGGCAGCCGCTGCAGCGCCGTCGCGAGCGCATCGGAGAAGCCGAACAGCAGCGCGGCGGAGAGGGCACCGACGGGGCTGAAGCGGCCCACGAGCATCGCCGCGAGCGCGATGAACCCCCGTCCGGCCGTCATCTCCTTGGCGAACTGGCTGGCGGCCTCGAGGGTGAACCAGCTGCCGCCGACGCCGGCGAGCACCCCACCGAGCACGACGGCACGGAACCGGGTGCGGAGCACGTCGATGCCGACGGTGTCCGCCGCGGCGGGATGTTCCCCCACCGAGCGCAGCCGCAGCCCCCAGCGGGTGCGGAACAGCGCGAACTGCAGCACGACGACGGTGATGAGCATCAGGTAGACGAGCATCGTCTGGCGGAACACGATCGAGCCGAGCAGCGGGATGTCCCCGAGCACCGGCACCGCCGTCGCCTGGAAGCGCACCGGGGAGTTCCAGTCGGGGTTGACCGACAGCAGCTGCGAGGTCAGGAACGACGTGACGCCGGTGGCGAGCACGATCAGCACCACGCCGCTGACGATCTGGTCGGCCTGGTAGCGGATCGTCAGCAGGGCGAGCAGCACGCCGATGAGCGCTCCCGCGACGACGCCGCCGAGCAGCCCCGCCCACGCGGAGCCGACGACGGAGGCGAGGACGGCCGCGGCGAACGCCCCGCCGAGGAACTGCCCCTCGATGGCGATGTTGATCACGCCCGCCCGCTCCGACAGCACGCCCGCCATCGCACCGAACGCGATGGGGACGGCGGCGAACAGCGTCCCTCGGAGCAGCGCGACGACCGACACCGACTCGCCCGCCCCCGCCCAGACCAGCACGGCGAGCACCAGCAGGCCCGCGGCCGCACCGACCGCGACCGGCGCGCGCCGGCCGAGGTCTCGCGCCAGCTGCAGGGCACCGAGGAGGGCGATGAGCACGGCGAGGGTGACGACGGTCGGGGTGACCGCGACCTGCAGCGGCTCGAGCACCACCCGCTCACCCCGCGCGTCCGCGAGGACGAACGTGGCGCGCTGCCCGGCACCGTCCGGCGCGAGCAGGAACGCCGGGACGACGGCCAGCACGAGGGTGACGAGCGCGAAGCGGAGCTGCCGGCGACGGGCCGCGCGTTCCAGCGGGTTCATGCGCCCCACCCCTGTGAGATCTGCGTCCCGGAGGCGCCCTCCGAGCGGACGCGGAACAGGGCCCGCACGAGCCCCGGCGCCGCGACGAAGACGATGATCAGCGCCTGCACGACGACGACGAGGTCGAGGGAGGTGCCCGAGCGGGCCTGCATCGCCCGGCCGCCCGCCTTCAGGGCGCCGAGGAGCAGCCCGGCGGCGACCGTCCCCCCGACCGTCCCGCGGCCGAGCAGCGCGACGGTGATGCCGTCGAAGCCGAGCCCCGACGAGAAGCCGGGGGTGATCCGCCCCTGCACCCCGAGGATCAGCGCGCCCCCCGCCAGTCCGCCCGCGATGCCGGCGAAGGTCATCCCGCGCACCGTCGCACCGGCGACGTCCATCCCCGCGGCGGTCGCGGCGCTCGGGTTGCTCCCCACGGCCCCCAGCTCGAACCCGACGGTCGAGCGGTCCAGGAGCCACAGCACGACGCCGGCGATGATGACGGCGAGCACGATGCCGACGTCGACCCGCAGGCCGCCGAAGGGACGGGGCAGGCGGGCCGTGTCGAGGATGCTGCGCGAGATCGGGTCGGAGCGGCCGGGGATCTGGAACAGGCTGGTGGTCAGCAGCCAGATCGCGACGAACGTGAGGGTGTTGTTCAGCATGATGGTGCTGATGACCTCGTGCGCCCCCGTCCGCGCCTTCAGCACGCCCGGGATCCAGCCGACGAGCGCCCCGCCGGCCATCGCCGCGGCCAGCGCGAGTGGCAGGTGCACGAGCAGCGGCAGCCCCTCGACGGCGAACCCGACGTAGCCGCCGGCGAGGCCACCGGCGACGACCTGCCCCTCCCCGCCGATGTTGAACAGTCCGGCGCGGAGGGGGATGGTGACGGCGAGCCCGGTGAGGATCAGCACCGTCGCGGCCACGAGCGTCTCCGACACGGCCCCGCCGCTGCCGAAGGCACCGACCAGCAGCGCCGTGTAGCCGCGCCCGACGGCGCTGAGCGCCGCACCGAGGAACGCCGCCGGCCCCTCGCCCGCCTCGAGCGCGGCGATCGCGTCCGCGTCGGACACCGCCAGGAGGACGGCGCCGAACAGGAACGCGGCGACGAAGGCGAGCGCGGTCAGCCGCGCGTCCGCCCCGGTGACCGTCGCGACGACCCGCGCGGACCACGTCGATCGCTGCGGGGTCGACGTCATCTCGTCGGTCGGGGCGCTCATGCCGCCTCCCCCGCCATCGCCTCGGCGGGGTCGACCCCGGCCATCATCAGGCCGATGACCTCCTTGGCCAGCGGGGCGGGGAACGGTCCGACGAGGTGGCCGCGGAACATCACGGCGATGCGGTCGGCGAGTGCCGTGACCTCGTCGAGCTCGGAGGAGACCAGCAGCACGCCGACCCCGGCGTCACGCTTGGCGACGAGCCGCCCGTGGATGTACTCGATGGAGCCGACGTCGATCCCGCGGGTCGGCTGGGCGGCGACGAGCAGCTCGATCGGCCGGGCGAACTCCCGCGCGACGATGACCTTCTGCTGGTTGCCGCCGGACAGCGCGTCGGCCGTCGTCGTCGTCGACGGGGCCCGGACGTCGAACTCGTCCATCATGCGGGTGGCGTGCTCGTCGATGACGTCACGTCGCCGGGTGCGGCCGTGCGCGAACCGCTCGTCGTCCCACAGGTTCAGCACCAGGTTGTCGCGGATCGTGAAGCCGCCGACCAGCCCGTGCTCGTTGCGGTCCTCGGGGATGTGGCCGACGCCACCGCGCAGCAGCGTGCGACGGTCCGCGCCCGTCACGTCCCGACCGGCGAGGGTCACCGTGCCGGCGGTGACCGGTCGGAGCCCGGTGAGGGCCTCGACGAGCGGCGTCTGCCCGTTGCCCTCCACGCCGGCGATCGCCACGATCTCGCCCGCGTGGACGTCGAGATCGACGCGGTCGACGAGCAGCCGGCCGTCGGGGGCCTCGACGCTGACCCCGTCGAGCTCGAGGACCACGTCGCCGGGTCGGGCCGGGGCCCGGTCGACGGTGAGGATGACCGGCCGCCCCACCATCATGTCGGCCAGCTGCTGCGGCTCCGACGTGGAGGCGTCGACCGTGCCGATGGTGCGGCCGCGCCGCAGGACGGTGATGCGGTCCGCGATCTCGTGATGCTCGCGCAGCTTGTGGGAGATGAAGATGACGGAGCGTCCGGCCGCCTGGAACCCACGGATGGATTCGAACAGCCCGTCGGCCTCCTGCGGCGTGAGGACGGCGGTCGGTTCGTCGAGGATCAGCAGGCGCGCGTCCCGCGCGAGCGCCTTGAGGATCTCGACGCGCTGCTGGAGCCCGACGGGCAGGTCGCCGACGAGGGCGTCGGGATCGACGGGCAGACCGAACCGCTCCGCGAGCTCGGTGACGGTCGCGTTCGCCGCCCGCCGGTCGTAGCGGCCGAAGCGGTCGGTCGGCTCCATCCCGAGGGTGATGTTCTCCGCCACGGTGAAGACGGGCACGAGCATGAAGTGCTGGTGGACCATGCCGATGCCCGCGGCGATCGCGTCACCGGGGTCGGCGAACTGCCGCTCGACCCCGTCGACGAGGATGCTGCCCTCATCGGGCTGGGTGAGCCCGTAGAGGACGTTCATCAGGGTGGACTTCCCGGCCCCGTTCTCCCCGAGGAGGCCGTGCACCTCGCCCGGTTCGACGGTCAGGTCGACCGCATCGTTGGCGACGACGCCCGGATACCGCTTGGTGATACCCCGGAGCTCGAGCCGCATCCTGGGACCCTCCGACGTCGGCGCCGGGACCGGTCCGGCGGAGCCGTGACGCTAGCCGGAAACGCGAGGAGGGGCGCCCCGCAGGACGCCCCTCCTCGACCGTGCGGTGCGACGGTCACGGCGTGGTCGACAGCTCCCCGGCGATGATCGCCGCGCGCAGCTCGTCGAGCTCGGCCTTGAGCTCGTCGGGCACCTGGCTGTCGAAGTCGTGGAACGGCGCGATGCCGACCCCGGCGTTCTCCAGCGTGCCGACGTAGTTGCCGCCGGCGAAGGTGCCGTCCTGGACCGACGCGATCACGTCGAAGGTGGCGTTGTCCATCTTCTTCTCCACCGACGTCAGCGTGATGCTGCCGAAGTCGGTCGACGTGTACCCATCGGTGTCGACCCAGATCAGCTTGCCCGAGCCGAAGTCCTCGATGGCGGTCCCGGCGCCGAGGCCGGCAGGACCGGCGACCGGCAGGATGATGTCCGCGCCGTTCTGCAGCATCTCGGACGTCCCGGCGTTGCCCAGGTCGGCGGCCTCGAAGGAGCCGATGAACACCCCGTCGGTGCCGTCCCAGCCGAGCACCTCGACGTCGGTGCCCTTCACGCTGTTGTAGTGGTTGGCGCCGGCGAGGAACCCGTCCATGAACACGCTGACGGTCGGGATGTTGATCCCGCCCCACGTGCCGATGGTGCCGGTCTCCGACATCCCGGCGGCGGCGTAGCCCGCGAGGAACGCGGCCTCATCGGTGTTGAAGATGATGCCCTGCAGGTTGTCGTAGCTGGTCTCGTAGGCGAAGTCGACGATCGCGAACGCCTGGTCGGGGTTCTCCTGGGCGAACCGCTCCGTCGCCTCACCGAGGAGGAACCCGACGGTGATGATCACGTCGCAGCCCTCGTCGATGAACGCCTGGATGTTCGGGTCGTAGTCGGCCTCGGAGGTCGACTCGAGGTACTTGATCTCGGCGCCCAGCTCCTCCTCAGCCCGCTGGAACCCTTCCCAGACGGTCTGGTTGAACGAGCGGTCGTCGATCCCACCGGTGTCGGTGATCTGGCAGGCCTTGAACCCGGCCGCCTCGTCCTCGCCACCGCAGGCACTGAGGACGAGCGCGCCGGCGGCGACGAGCGCCAGCGGGGCACGTGCGATGCTGCGCATGGTGTGTGTCCTTGTCGTCTGGATCCCGGTGGCCGCGGTGCGGTCCGGGACTCCCTCGGCCGCGCCTCCTGGTGCGGCCCCACGGGCACGATACTACGACGGTCGTCGGCGACGCGGGAGGCCGAGGTCCCTGCCCGCCCCGCGGCGCCGCGGGGCGGCTCAGTACCGGTAGCTGTCGTCCTTGTAGGGGCCCTCGACGGCGACGCCCAGGTAGTCCGCCTGGTCGGTGCTGAGCTCCGTGAGCCGCGCGCCGATCCGCCCCAGGTGCAGCCGGGCGACCTCCTCGTCCAGGTGCCGCGGCAGGACGGTCACCTCGGTCTTGTAGTCCTCGTGGTGCTGCCACAGCTCGAGCTGGGCGAGCACCTGGTTGGTGAACGACGTCGACATCACGAACGACGAGTGCCCGGTGGCGTTGCCCAGGTTGACGAGCCGGCCCTCCGACAGCAGCACGACGCTGCGGTCGTTGGGCAGGTGGATGAGGTCGACCTGCGGCTTGACGTTCGTCCAGGGGAACTCCCGCAGGGCCTCCACCTGGATCTCGGTGTCGAAGTGGCCGATGTTGCACAGGATCGCGTGGTCCTTCATGTCCAGGACGTGCTCCTTGGTGACCACCGACATGTTGCCGGTCGCGGTGACGACGATGTCGGCCTCGCCGACGACGTCCTCCATCCGCACGACCCGGTAGCCCTCCATCGCCGCCTGCAGGGCGTTGATCGGGTCGACCTCGGTGACGTGCACGGTCGCCCCGAGCGCGTCGAGGGCCTGGGCGCAGCCCTTGCCGACGTCCCCGAAGCCGGCGACGACGGCGACCTTGCCGGCGATCATGACGTCGGTGCCCCGCTTGATCCCGTCGATGAGCGACTCGCGGCAGCCGTAGAGGTTGTCGAACTTCGACTTCGTCACCGAGTCGTTGACGTTGATCGCCGGGATGCGCAGCAGCCCCTGCTTCTGCCACTGCCGCAGCTGCTTGACGCCGGTGGTCGTCTCCTCGGACACGCCGAGGATGTCGGGCAGCAGCTCGGGGTGCTGCTCGTGGACGACGGCGGTCATGTCGCCCCCGTCGTCGAGGAGCAGGTTGGGACCCCGGCCGTCGGGCCACTGCAGCGTCTGCTCCACGCACCACCAGTACTCCTCCTCCGTCTCCCCCTTCCAGGCGAACACGGGGACGCCGGCCGCGGCGATGGCCGCCGCCGCCTCGTCCTGGGTGGAGAAGATGTTGCAGGACGACCAGCGGACGTCGGCGCCGAGGTCGACCAGCGTCTCGATCAGCACCGCCGTCTGCACCGTCATGTGCAGGCAGCCGGCGATCCGCGCCCCTTCGAGCGGCCGCTGGCCGGCGTAGCGCTCCCGCAGGGCCATCAGCCCGGGCATCTCGTGCTCGGCGAGGCCGATCTCACGGCGTCCGAGGTCGGCGAGGGAGAGGTCGTGGACCTCGAAGTCCTCGGACGGGTAGCGGCGCTCGAACGGCGCGTCGGCAGGCTGGGACACGGCGGACTCCTGGGGGGTGCGGCCCACGGGGGGCCGGTCGACGGCGGACATGCTCCGGCCGGACTCGACCTTCGCGCACGCGTGCAGTGTGCCCGATGGGCGCTCAGGGTGCCGAGAGGCGGGACACGGGGGCCGCCGCGGCGATCATGCGCACGTCGCGCTCGGCCTCGCGGTCGAGCAGGCCCAGGAACGCACGTCGTGGCACGGTGACCGCGCCGAGGCTGCGCAGGTGCGGCGTCGGCAGCTGCACGTCGAGCAGCGTCCCACCGGCGGCGGCGAAGCGGCGGGCGAGGTCGAGCAGCGCGACCTTCGACGCGTCGGGCCGGCGGGAGAACATCGACTCCCCCGTGAGGACCCCGCCGACCTGGACGCCGTAGACGCCACCGACCAGCGTGTCCCCCTCCCAGACCTCGAGGGAGCGCACCCAGCCGAGCGCGGCCAGCTCCAGGTAGGCGTCGCGCAGCTCCGCGGTGATCCAGGTGCCCTCGCGCCGTTCCCCACAGCCGGCGATGACGCCGCCGGGGTCCGCATCGACCGTCGTGCGCCAGCCGGACCGGCGCAGCGTGCGTCGCAGGCTGCGGCTGACGTGGAAGCGGTCGGGGACGAGGACGGCCCGCGGGTCCGGGCTGAACCACAGCAGCGGCAGACCGTCGTGCGGCCACGGGAACACGCCTCGCCGGTAGGCCGCCACGAGCGTGGCGACGTCGAGGTCCGCACCGACCCCCACGATCCCGTCCGCGTCGGCCCGTTCCGGGTCGAGGTCCCAGCGGCACGGGGCGACGGGGCGCGGTGCGTCCACGCGTCGGGTCGCAGAGCCCTCTCCGCCCTCGTCCGCCGCCATGCGCGTCCGCCCGTCGGTGCTGCGCCCGACGCTAGCGCTAGCGTCGGGCGCGGCGACGCTCGGACCGGTGTGCGGCGGGCGGTGGAGACGCGACGGATGCCCCCCGACGCTGGTGCGGACGAGCGCCTCGCCCGGGCGTCGGGCGCGGTCGGGGCGGCCATCCTCCTGTCCCGCCTCGCCGGACTCCTCCGGGAGAAGCTGCTGGCCTTCCACCTGGGGACGGGGCTGGCCGCCGAGGCGTTCCGCGCGGCCCTGCGCATCCCCAACCTGCTGCAGAACCTGCTCGGCGACGGGGTGCTGTCCGGCGCGTTCGTCCCGACCTACGCCCGCATGGTCGACGAGGGGCGGACGGAGGAGGCGGGGCGTCTCGCCGGGGCCGTCGCCGCGCTGCTCGTGCTGGTCACCGGGGTCCTCGTCACCGTCGGCGTCCTCCTCGCCGACCCGCTCACCCGGCTGCTGACACCGGGGTTCCCCGCCGGCTCCGACAAGGCGGCGCTCACGGCGACGCTCGTGCGCGTCCTCACCCCCTCGCTGGGCTTCCTGGTGCTCGCCGCATGGTCCCTCGGCGTGCTCAACGCCCACCGGCGGTTCTTCCGCGCCTACGTCGCCCCGGTGCTGTGGAACGCCAGCATCATCGTCGCCCTCACCGTCGGTGCGGCCGTCGGCCGTGGCGGGGACGACCTCGCGCTGACCGTCGCGGGCGGCGCGCTGGCGGGCGCCGTGCTCCAGCTGGCGTCCCAGCTGCCGGCGGTCCGCCGCCTCACCCGCCTGGCCTGGCCCCGCCTCCGCAGCACCGTGCCCGGGCTGCGGCAGGTGCTGCGCGCGTCCGTCGGCGTCATCGCCGGCCGTGGTGTCGTCCAGCTGTCCGCCTACCTCGACCTCGCGATCGCGTCGCTGCTGGCCGCCGGCGCCGTCGCGGCGCTCGGCTACGCCCAGGTGCTCTACCTGCTGCCCGTCAGCCTGTTCGGGATGAGCGTCGCCGCCGCGGCGCTCCCCGACCTCGCCGCCCGACGGCCGGACCACGACCCTCGGCACCTCGCCGGCGTCGACCGTGGCCTGGCCCGCATCGCGGCGTTCGTCGTCCCCACGGTCGCCGCCTACCTGTTCCTCGCCCGGGAGCTCGTCACGGTCCTCTACGGCGGCGGGGCGTTCGGCGCGCCGGCCGTCCGTCAGGTCGCCGCCGTCCTGATGGCGTACGCCGTCGGACTGCTGGCGACGACCCAGTCCCGCCTGCTGCAGTCGACGCTGCACGCGATGGACGACACCCGGACGCCGGCGCTCGTCGCGGCCGTGCGGGTCGGCGTCGCGACCGTGGTGGGCGTGCTGCTGATGCTGTGGCTCGACGCGTTCCGCTGGGACGCCGACGGCCTCGTGCGGGTCGCGGAACCGGGGACGCTGGACCGCACGGCCAGGGCGGCGGCCGCCTCCCTCCACCGGCTGGGTGCGGTCGGGCTGGCGCTGGGCGCGTCGGTGGGCGCCTGGACGGAATGGTGGCTGCTGCGCAGGGCGCTCGCACGGCGGACCGGCGCCCCGCCCCGCCCGCTCGGTGCCGCCCGCCCGCTGCTCGCGGCCCTGGGGGTGCCCCTCGGGGTGCCGCTCGGTGTGCGACTCGCGGAGCCGCTGGCGGCCGCCCCCCTGCCGTCGGCGCTCGGTGCGGCGGTGGCGACCGTGCCGTCGCTCGTCCTCGTCGCGCTCGCCGCGCTGCTCCTCGGCCTCGACGACCTGCCGGGCGTGGGCGCCGTGCGCCGGCGGTTCGGGGGCCTCATCCGGGGTCGATGAACTCGATCATCCCGCCCTGCAACCAGGCGAGGGCGTCGAGCAGGCGGGCGGCGTCGCCGCCGTCGGACCGTTCGGCCCGCTCGGCCGCGAGGTCGGCCCGTGGGAGGGTCGCGGCGAGCGCGAGGCGCAGGTCGTTGAGGGCCTCGACGGTGCGCATCGCCACGTCGCGGTCGAGGGTCACGTCGAGCCCCTCGGCGGTCCCACCGGCGAGCAGCGTGACGAACGCGTCGAGCCGGGCCTCACGCCCCGTCAAGAGGTCCTCCCGCAGCAGCCCGCGGAGCTCCGTGTCGACGGTGTCGTCACCGCGGGAGGCGGCCGGCAGCAGCGGCGCGAGGACCGTGTCGTCGTCCTCCGGCCGGGCCCGGGCGGTGGCGATGCGGTCGCGGAGGCCGCGCGCCAGTGAGGTCAGGACGTCGACCTCGGCGGCGGCCAGCACCAGTCCGAGCCCGTCGGGACGGGGTTCGAGCCGGGCCATCAGACGTCACGTTCGAGGGAGGCCTGCAGCCCGTACCCGTGCAGCTGCGCGACGTGCAGCTCCGCGGGCTCCCGCGGCTCCTCCGCGACGACGGCACGACCCTCATGGTGGACCTGCAGCATGAGCTGCTCGGCGCGGGCCCGCGAATGGCCGAACACGCGCTGCAGCACGAGGGTCACGTACGACATCAGGTTGACCGGGTCGTCCCAGACGACGACCAGCCAGTCGCGCGCCGACGCGTCGGCCTCGTCGGTGTCGGGACGGACCGCCGGGTCGGTGACCGGGTCGAGCACCGGCGTCGCCGCAGCCAGGGCTGCGGGCACCGGCGCGGGCGTCATCGGCGGCGGGTCAGCGCCGGCGGCGCCGGGCCATCCGCCGCTGCCGCTCCGCGTCCTCCAGCGCGTCCCACGACGGCGGTGCGGTCATCGTCCGGCCGACCGGCGAACCCGCCGGCGCCGCACGGGTCACGGTCACCGACGCGACGGCACGGCGGTTCCCCGCCGTCTCCGCCGGCTCGAACTCGACCTCGTCGCCCGCACCGAGCGCGCCGGAGGCGGCGGCCGCCGGGACGTAGTACTCGTCGCCGTCCTCGGAGACGAGGAACCCGAAGCGACGCTTCGCGTCGTACATCCTGATGCGTCCGGTGGCCATGCGTGGGCGTCCTTCGTGGTCTGAGCGGGGGCGCGACCCGGAGCGCCGGGTCGCCGCAGCGCGAGGAGTCTAGCGCCGTGGGCGGCGCCGGTCAGCCCTGGGCGGCCAGGTAGGCGCGCAGGGCGTCGAGCACGTCGTCGGCGTGCCCGTCGGCGAGCGCGGTCAGCGGGTCGCGGTCGCCGAGCCGCCGTGACGGTGTCGTCAGCCACGTCGCGCACTGCTGCGGGGTGACCCAGCCCTGCAGGATCCGCAGGGCGTCCGCCGCGACGGCGACCGCGTCGGCGCCGCCGGCCGCGAGGACCCGGTCGACGGGCGCGTCACCGACGAGTTCGCGCAGCTCCGCCTCGTCGTCCAGCGGTTCGTCGCGGTACACGTCAGGCCCCGCCGAGGACGTCGTGGTGACGTTCGCACTCGGCCACGAACGCCTCCGCCGCGGCGATGCGCGCGGGCAGCCGTTCCCGCTCGTCCTCGAGGAGCGCCAGGCGACGCTGCACCGCGTC
Organism: uncultured Nitriliruptoraceae bacterium; assembly: GCA_913060655.1. GTDB lineage: Bacteria > Actinomycetota > Nitriliruptoria > Nitriliruptorales > Nitriliruptoraceae > CSBr16-57R1. The sequence continues at coordinate 14,395 of CAJXTG010000010.1, forward strand.
CGCCAGCTCCGTGTCCGAGCCGCGCAGGACCCGTCGCATGCGCGTGGCGATCCCGTCGCGCAGTGCCGCCTCCTCCCGCAGCGTCCGCTCGAGACGTCGCCGCTCGTCCGCGAGGTACTCGTCGTAGCGGCGCAGCGCGTCGAGCTCCTCCCGTGCGCGGAGCAGCGCGAAGTAGGCGGCCTCGCGCTCGGCGTGCTCAGCCACGTCCCCCTCCCCCCTCCGGTGGCTCGACGTCGTCCCCTGCGAGCCGCTGCACGGCCCCCTCCAGCTGTGCGAGACGGCGGGCGTCCCGCACGATGCTGCGTCGCAGGCGGTCACGCTCGCTCCGTGCGCGGCCCAGCACCTCGTCGTCGGACCCACCCGCCGGCTGCCACGCCGGGCAGATCGACCGGTAGTCGCACCAGTCACACAGGCGGTGCGGGGTCGCCGCGTCCTCACCGGCGCGGATCCGTGCCGCGACGCGCGCGATGCGCTCCGGCACCGCCGCGAGATCGAGCTCCGTGGTCGGCACGACCACCGACACGCCGGGGACGACGAAGTCCAGCGCCACCGTGTCCGGCAGGGTCCCGTACAGCTCGCGGGTCGCGAGCGCGTAGATCGCGAGCTGCAGCGACGAGCGCACCTGGCTGCGGGTCCGCGCCCGGCGGTTCGTCTTGTAGTCGATCACGTGGAGCGCACCCGCGTCGTCGACGTCGACCCGGTCGATCGCGCCGACGACGACGACGTCGTCGGGGAACGGGAGCTCGAACCACGCCTCCGTCGCGGCGGGGAGGCGGAAGCCCTCGCGCACGACCCGCGCGTGGAACGCCGTGACGATCTCCCGGGCGTGCCGGTAGGCGGTCAGCTGCTCGTCACGGGTGACCTCCGCGTACCCCGAGGAGTCCCACACGTCCTTCAGCGTGGCGAGCAGCGCCTCGAGCGGCGGCAGCTCCGGGTGCTTGCGGTCGTAGAGCCACTCGAGCGCCGCATGGATCGACGACCCGAACGACAGCTGGGGGGCGGGCGCCTGGGGCAGCCCGTCGACGTACTGGTAGCGGAAGAGGCGTGGGCAGCGTTCGAAGGTGTCGACACGGGTGAAGGACAGCCGCAGCCGGCCCTCCGCATCCCGCAGCGGGTCCGGTGGCGTCTCGCCGAGGAGGTCGTCGAGGACCGCGGCCGCCTCCGTCGTGGGCGCGTCGCCGTCAGGCACGCCGATGCTCCGCGACGAGGGTCAGCAGCTCGGCGTGCAGCACGCCGTTGGTCGCGACGGCACTGCCGCCGTCGGAGCGGTCCCGCCCGTCGAGGTCGGTGACCCGGCCGCCGGCAGCCTCGACGATCGCGCGGACGGCCGCGACGTCCCACGGGTTCACCTGCGCCTCGACGACGGCGTCCGTGGAGCCGGCGGCGAGCAGGCAGTACGCCCAGAAGTCGCCGTAGCCCCGTTGCCGGGTGCTGCCGCCGGCGAGCGTGGCGAGGAGCCCCGGCGTGCGCGCCTCGAGGTCGTCGAACCCACCGACGGAGACCTCCGCGTCGGCGAGCCGAGCGGTGGTGCTGACGGTGATGGGGCGGTCGTCCTGGTGGGCACCCGACCCGACGACCCCGTCCCACCGGGAGCCCAGCGCAGGTGCCGAGGCGACGCCGACGAGGTCGCGGCCGTCGACCGACCAGGCGATGAGCGTCGCGAAGATCGGGTTGCCCTTGACGAAGTTCGTCGTGCCGTCGATGGGGTCGATGGTCCACACCGGCCTCGTCGGGTCGGCGTCCGCGTCCCCCCAGCCGGACTCCTCCCCGAGGATGCGGTGGTCGGGGAAACGGTCCGCGATCCCGCGGCGCAGGGCCTCCTCGACCGCGACGTCCACCGCGGTCACCTCGGAGCCGTCGGCCTTGCGGCGGACGTCGGGGTCGGAGCCGAACGCGGCGAGGGTGAGCCGGTCGGCGACGTCCGCGAGCTCGTGGGCGAGCCGGAGGACGTCGTCGGTGCTCACTCCTCGATCTCCAGATCGTCGAAGCGGAGGATGATGTCGTTGGGCTGGATGGTCAGGGTGACGTCGTCGCGGCGTACCCACAACGGGATGCTCTGCCCCTGACCGGCGTGCCCCATCAGGCAGATGCGGACCTTGCCCTCCCCGTCGATCCCGATGATCTGCCGGGAGTACGACAGCAGCTGCAGGAACGAGGCCTTCCCGGACCGGCGCCGGCTGAAGTCGGTGGCCCACTTCGCCTCGGACTTCCCGTAGTTCGCGATGACCTGCCCCGGTCGGAGCTTGGTGATCCCGGCGAGGGTGCGCACGACCCGCAGCGGACGGTCGCTGGCCGTGTTCTTCCCGATGCGGATCGCCGCGTCGGGGCTGCTGAGCTCCCCGGGCAGGTCGTCGAGCTCGAAGTTCCCGGCGGCCTGTGCGGCCTTCTGCCGCTCGACGGGGATCTGGACCTCGACGCGAGGGACGGCCCGCTTGGCGGCCTTCTTCGCCGCCGGCTTCTTCACCGCCGGCTTCTTGGTGGCGGCCTTCTTCGGAGCGGCCTTCTTGGCGGCGGTCTTCTTCGCGGCCGGCTTCTTGGCGGCGGTCTTCTTGGCGGCGGCCTTCTTCGCCGCCGTCTTCTTCGCGGCTGGCTTCTTCGCTGCCGTCTTCTTCGCGGCCGCCTGCTTGGCGGTCGGCTTCTTCGCGGTGGCCACGGCTGTCTCCATCCGGTCCGGCCCCTGCCGGTCCGGTCCCTGCTGATCGGATCCGGGACCCGGCGGTGGGTCCCGAGGTACCCCCGACCGGATTCGAACCGGCGTCACCACCTTGAAAGGGTGGGATCCTAGGCCGCTGGACGACGGGGGCGGGATCGTCGGCGGCGCCGACCGGCCGCGAGGCTACCGACGCCGCCCCCGCCCGCGCCGCAGCAGTTCCGCGACGGGGAGCAGCGCGAACAGCCCCGCCCCTGCGACCCCCGTCACGTCCCCGACGGTGAGGAACGGCGTGGGACCGGCAGCGAGCGGGACCTCCCTGCGGATCGCGGCGACGGTGAACAGCTCCGTCGCGTCCCACACGCGCCCGTCGGGGTCGACGAACGCCGACGAGCCGGAGAGCGCCGCATGCACGACCCACCGTCCCGTCTCGAGCGCGAGCATGCGGCTCTGGGCGAGGTGCTGCGCCGGTTCCGCGGAGCGGCGGAACGAGGCGTCGTTGGTGATGGCGAGCAGGACGCCCGCCGGCTCGTCACCGGCCAGGATGTTGGTGCGGGCGAGGTCGCTGAACAGCGTCTCGAAGCAGATGAGCACCGCGGCGTGCACCCCGGGGGCGACCTCGAACGACTGCGGCGCCGGGCCCGCGATCGCGTCGCGGGGCACCTGGTCCAGCGCCGGGATCCAGTCGAGGAACCGCCGTGCTGGGACGTACTCGCCGAAGGGGACGGGCCGGCGCTTCACGTACAGGTCCCCGACGGCCGCCGTCCCCTCCGGGCCGAGGAGCCACGCGCCGACGATGCGCTCCCGGGCGGGGTCGTCGGGCCCGTCGAGGCTGACGCCGGTGACGAGCGTCCCGCTCGCGCGGGCCGCCTCCGACGCGAGGACCCCGAGGTCCTCCCAGGCCGGCCGGGACGGGTCACGGTCCACCGCCGACTCGGGCCAGACGGTCAGGTCGGGGGCGCCGCCGCTGCGGACCGCCGCGAGCGTCGCGGCATGCAGGTTCCGGGTGATCGTGCGCGGTGCCTGCGGGTCCGGGGCGACCCAGTGCTCGATGTCGTTGCCCTGGACGGCGAGGACGTCGAGGGAGCCGTCCGTCGCCGGCGGACCGACGGTCACCAGCGTGACGGCCAGCGTGACGCCGACGGCCTGGGCGAGGGGTGCACGGGGCGGCCGTTCGCGCTCCCCCGCCCGCATCCGCAGCAGCCCGTCGACGAGGGCGACCGACAGCAGCACGACGACGAACGTGACGCCGCTCGCGCCGAGCACCCGCGCGGTCGGGTGCAACCAGGCGACGTCGACCTGGCTGTAGCCGAGCGACGCCCAGCGGAACCCCGAGAGCGGCAGCAGGCCGCGCAGCGCGTCCATGCCGACCCAGACGCCGGCCACGAGGAGCGGCCCGACCGGCCGGTGCAGCCAGGGGACGACGACCATCGCCCAGGCGACGAACCAGGCCGCCTGGATGAGGACGAGCAGTCCCCAGCCGAGCAGGCCGGCGGGTGCGATCAGCCAGGCGATCGTCGCGCCGTACCCGACGAGGCCGGCGACGAGCGGTGGGAGCAGGACGGCCGGCCGCCGCACGGCCGCCGCGCGCGGCTGTCGCGGGTCACCGCCGCCGGCCGCACGGACCGCGGCGACGAGCAGCGGCGCGACGACGTACGCGGCGAGGGGGACGTCGAGCGGCGGGTGGGCGGCCGCGAGCGCCCCACCGGCGAGCACGGCCAGTGCCAGACCCCACGCGCCGCTGCGGCGCACCCCGCTGCGGGGCTGCGCGGTGACGTCGTCGTCGGCCATGCGCCCCCGCCCCTCGCGCGCCGGTCCGGTCAGGCGCAGTCGCGACACACCTTACGGGTGCGCACGGCCAGCTGGCTCTCCTTCTTCACGAGGAAGCAGCGGGTGCACACGAACTCGCCGGACTGACGGGCCGGGGCGTCGTCCTCCTCCTCGGGGACGCGCACGACGGGGGCGACGTCGTCGGCGAAGTCGTCCGGCGGGTCGTCGTCGCCGTCGACGGTGCGGGTGCTGCCCTCGTCGACGTCACCGTCCTCGTCGGCATCGGCGCCGTCCGCCCCGTCGTCGTCGGTGCCGTCGTCCGTGTCGTCCTCACCCTCGACGACGAAGCCGTCGGGGACGGCGTCCTCGTCGTCGTCGAGGTCGTCGGACAGGTCGACGTCGACCTCCGGGTCCAGCTCCTCAGGGTCGCTCACCGGTGGCGCTCCGCTTCGTCGGTCGGGCTGCGGCGGCGGCGCTGCCGCACGCATGCGGCGCGGTGGATACCACTGCGCACCGCGGTCCGCAACACGCCGACCCCGTCCGGTGCCGACGCGACCGCCGCGTCCGATGCCTTCGCGACCGCCGCGTCCGTCAGCCGGCGAGGGTGAGCAGGAGGACGAAGGCGCCGGCGAACCGGGCGCCGACCCGGAGGTAGGCCGCACGGCCGACCGGCCGACGCGCCCACTCGTCGCGTGCGAGGCGGACCGCGGCGACCAGCCCGGCGACGACGAGTCCGAGCGCACCACTGGCCGCGCCGAGACGGACGAGCAGGCCCGGAGCGGTGGTGCCGAGCAGGACCACGCCGAGCAGCGGGCCGACGGCCACGCTCCCGACGAGGGCCCAGCGCTCACGCACCGGCAGCGTGCCCGTCGCCGAGGGTCGCCGTCGGCACCATCAGCACGGTCCCGGGCCGGTAGCCGGAGGCGGCGAGGAACGCCACCCCGTCGGTGTTGTCGGCGTTGACGGCGACCTCGAGCAGCGGCAGCCGCGTGTCGGTCGCCCACGTCTCGATCGCGGCGAGCAGCGCGCCGGCGACGCCCTGCCGGCGTCCCGTCCGACGGGTGAAGATCGGTCCGATCGTGCACCCCTCGGGGCGGAGGGTGCCCGCCGCGTAGCCGACGACGGCCCCCTCCCCGTCCTCCGCGACCCAGAACACGCCGCCCTGCGGGAGCGGCGGCGACGTGGGCCGACCGAACGCCTCGTCCTGCTCGGCGAGGTACTCCGCGGCGAGGGGACGGACCTCCTCCAGGCGGGCGCGGCGGACCGTCACGGCGCTCACGGGACGACCACCAGGTCGTGGGTGACCCGGTTGAGCGGCCGCACGCCGTCGTCGGTGACGACGACGATGTCCTCGATGCGGGCGCCGTAGCGGCCCTCCAGGTAGAAGCCCGGCTCGACGGAGAACGCCATGCCCGGCGTCAGGGGCACGTCGGACCCGGCGAGGATCCAGGGTTCCTCGTGCGTGTCCAGGCCGATCCCGTGGCCGGTGCGATGCACGAACGCGTCCCCGAGGCCGGCCGCGGTCAGTGCGTCCCGTGCGACCGCGTCGATCGCGCCGGCGGTGACGCCGGGCTGCACGGCCGCCACGGCGGCGGCCTGTGCGGCCTGCAGCGCGTCGTAGGCCGCGACGAACCCGTCGGGTGGGGTGCCCACGGCGTAGGTGCGGGTCATGTCGGAGCCGTAGCCGTCGAGCAGGCCACCGATGTCGACGACGACGGCGTCGCCGTGGGCGAGCGGCCGCTCCCCCGGTTCGTGATGCGGGGAGGCCGCGTTCGGACCGGAGGCGACGATGACGAAGCTCACGCTGTCGTGCCCCTCACGGATCAGGGCGGCGAGGTCCGCGGCGACCTCACGCTCCGTCCGCCCGGCGCGCAGCAGGTCCGGCACGCGGCGGTGGACGTCGTCGATGGCCCCGGCCACGCGCGCGAGTGCGGCGAGCTCGTCGGCGTCCTTCACCTGCCGCAGCGGGGCGAGCAGGCCGGCGGCGGTGCGCCACCGCCGGCCGGGCAGCGCCGCCTGCAGCCCGAGGGTGAACGCGCTCCACGTGCGGTCACCCACCGCGACCTCGGCCCCGTCGGGCAGGTCGAGGGCGGCCGCCGCGGCGGCGAGCGCGTCGTCGTGCTCGCCGTAGGTGAGCAGGGTGAAGGACGGCAGCCGCACCTCCACCGCCGCCCGGGCGCGCTCGAGCCGCGGCGCGACGAGGGTCACCGGGCCGGCGGCGGGGACGAGCAGCAGGGTGGGACGCTCCTGGGCGAGCGCGTCGTACCCGGCGAGGTAGCGCAGGTCGGTGCCGGGGGCGAGCACGACGCCGTCCGCCCCGGCGGCGGTGAGGACGTCGCGCAGGCGCGCGAGACGGGACGCGTGCCGGTCGACGTCGCGACCCGTGTGCGTGATCGGGGTGTGCTCGAGCATGGTCAGACCTTCAGGGTGAGCGCGTGCGGGAGGAGGTCGAAGTGGGCGGGGGTCACGCCGAGCAGCTCGCCGTCGGCCTCGACGGCGACGGGCCGGTCCGCGTCCACCGTGACCGCCGCGGTGGGCCAGGCGCGCACGTCGGTGCGTGCGAGATGGGAGCCGTCGCGCAGCTGGCGGGACGCCCGCAGCACGTCGGTCACGGTGCCGCCCCAGGCCTGCAGGTCGAACCTTCCGTCGTCGGGCAGCGAGCGCGGGGCGACCTTCAGGCCGCCCCCGAAGAACTGGCCGTTCGCGACGACGACGTTGGACAGCTCCCCGCGGTGCACGCCACCGTCGTGCTCGAGCGTCATCGGGACCCTGCGGAAGCCGCCCCAGGCGAGGACGATGCCGGCGCGGTAGCGGCGCTCTCCGAGGGCGGCCGGGAGGCGTGCGGCCCGCTGTGCGACCCGCCCGCCGAAGCCGACCTCGGCGATGTTGGCGAACAGCCGGACCGTCGTGCGCCCGTCCGCGCCGGTGAGGCGCACCCGGCCGAGGTCGATGCGGTGCTCGCCGGGCCGGGTCAGATGGTGCGCGAGGACCTCCGGTGGCCGGTCGAGGCCGAAGGTGCGCACGAGGTCGGAGCCGCTGCCCGCGGCGACGACGCCGAGGACGGCGTCGGGCGTCCGCGCCACGCCGGTGTCGGCGTCGACGAGGCCGTTGACGACCTCGTGCACCGTCCCGTCCCCGCCGACGGCGACGATCAGCCGGTGGCCGTCGGCGAGCGCGGTGCGCGTCAGGTGGGTGGCACTGCCGGGCCCGTCGGTGAGGACGACGTCCGCGTCGGCCCCGCGCTCCGCGAGCGCCCCGCGGAGCCGTCCGAGGATGCCGTCGCGACCGGTCCCCGCGTGCGGGTTCACGACGAGGAGCAGCCGCGCGGGCGGATCCGTCCTCATCGCTCCCCCTGGGACGGGCGCAGCGTAGTCGCGGGTCATGCGTCGACGATGCCGCGTCGGAGCGCCCGCACGGCGGCCTCGAGGCCGTCGCGTCGCGGTCCGTCGCTGACGTCGCGGAGCTGTCCGAGGAGGTCGACGACCTGCTTGACGTTGCGCACGAAGTCCCCGCCGGACAGCTCGAGGTCGGCGACGGCGTCCTCGAGCGTCGCCCCCGACGCCCAGCGCACCGCCGGGGCGACGAAGCCGGGGTCCAGCTCCCGCAGCGGCTCGACCCCGACGGACGTCTCGGTCGTGCGCAGGTCCTCGGCGACGGCGGCGAACTCCTCGGCGGCGCGGTCGAGCGCGGGCGTCGGCAGGTGTTCCGGCACGTCGCCGTCGTCACGCCGGGCCTGGTGGACGAGCAGTGCGGCGAGCCCCGCCAGCTCGGCGGGGCTGCGCCCGTCGAACGCGCCGCCGGTCAGCAGCTCGGCGACGAGCAGGTCGACGTCCGCGTAGATGCCCGCGAGCACGCGTCCCCGCTCGGTCAGTCGCCGGTCCGGACCGTCCGCGACGAGGTAGCCGCGCCGCTCCAGGACCTCGGTGAGCTGGTGGAACCGGCGCACCAGCGAGCCGCTGCGCCGCTCGACCGACGCGCGGAGCCGGGCCGCCTCCCCGCCGGTCCGGTCGGCCTCGCGCTGCTGGGTCTCGTGCACGGCGAGGTCCGCGCAGTGGTGGCACGGGTGGGCGGCCAGTTCGGACCGGAGCCCGGCGATGCGCGCCCGCTCGGTCGGGTCGCGGCGTCCGCGCCCCTTGCCGGAGCGGCTCCGTCCGGCGGCACGCTCGTGCTCGGTGAGGGCGACGCGCAGGGCCCAGTACGCGTCCCAGTCGCCCGCCTCGCAGGTCGGGGCCGGGCTGCCGTCGCCGGCGGACGCCTCGAGGGCGGCGAGGCGCCCGGCGTCGCGGGCCACGTCCGCATCGGTCTCGAACTGGGCGAACGACGCTCGGAGGACGCGCTCGGCGGCCGCGACGTCGTGGCGCCGCAGGAGGTTGACGACCATGTTGTACGAGGGCCGGAACGAGCTGTGCAGCGGGTAGCTGCGTGTCGCCACGAGGCTCGCGACCTGGCGGAACTCGACGGTGCGCTGGTGCAGGACGACGGCATGGCCGATGGTGTCGATGCCGCGTCGACCGGCCCGGCCGGTCAGCTGCGTGTACTGCCCGGGGGTCAGCAGCACGTGCCCCTCGCCGTCGTACTTCTCGAGCCGTTCGAGGACGACGGAGCGCGCCGGCATGTTGATGCCGAGCGCCAGCGTCTCGGTCGCGAACACGAGCTTGAGCAGTCCGGCCTGGAACAGCTGCTCGATGACCTCCTTGAACAGCGGCACCAGGCCCGCATGGTGGGCGGCGACCCCGTCGAGCAGGGAGCGGCGCCAGCGTGACAGGCCGAGGACCTCGAGGTCCTCGGGGGGCAGCTCCCACAGCCGCTCGTCGACGCGGCGCGCGATCTCGTCGCGCTCCTCGTCGGTGGTGAGCCGCACGTCGGCACGTCGCAGCTGGGTGACCGCGTCCTCGCAGCCCTGCCGGGAGAAGACGAACACGATCGCGGGCAGCCAGCCGCGGCGGCGCAGCTCCGCCGCGACCTCCTCCCGGGACGGCCACCGCAGCCGCGCACCGTCGCGCACGCGCCGGCCGCGCCGGTCGACGACCCGTCGCCGGGCACGCTGTTCGAGCATCAGCACATCCGGGTTCGGGACGCCCGCGCGCGCCTGGGTGGCCAGTTCGCGCCGTTCCCGGTCCCCACCTCCGCGCGCCGTGCGGAACGTGTCGTAGACGCGCCCGTTGACGAAGTAGTGGTGCCGCAGCGGCACCGGCCGCCGTTCCTCGAGCACGAGCGCGCAGTCGCCGCGGACGAGCGCGAGCCACTGGCCGAACTGCTCGGCGTTGGAGACGGTGGCGGAGAGGGCGGCGAGCCGGACGTGGCGGGGCAGCTGGATGATGACCTCCTCCCAGACGGCGCCCCGCTCCCGGTCGGCCAGGTAGTGGACCTCGTCGAGGACGACGTAGCGGAGGCGGTCGAGCACCTCGTCGGCCTCGTAGATCATGTTCCGCAGGATCTCGGTGGTCATCACCACGATCGGCGCCCGCCCGTTGATGCTGCGGTCGCCGGTGAGCAGCCCGACGTTGCGCTCGCCGTGCGTGTCGCACAGGTCGCGGTACTTCTGGTTCGACAGGGCCTTGATCGGCGTCGTGTAGAAGGTCACCCCGCCGCGGTGGACGACGTCGGCGCAGGCGAACTCCCCCACGACCGTCTTCCCTGCGCCGGTCGGGGCCGCGACGAGCACGTCACGACCGGCGAGCAGCTCGCCGATGGCAGCGGTCTGGAAGTCGTCGAGCGGGAACGGCAGGGCCGCGGCGAAGCGGGCGAGCGCGTCGGGGACGTCGGGCTCGGGCGTCATCCGGCGAGCTCGGCGAGCGTGGGCAGCTCCCGTGGGACGCTGAGCCGGCGGCGCTCCCCGCGCAGGTCGTCGACGGCGGCGAGGACGCCGAGCGTGGCCCGCTCGGAGCGGATGCGCAGGCGGACGGCCTGGGCGACCTGCTCCCGGCGTGCGCCGCCGTCGGGCAGGGCCGCCGCGCGTCGGAGCGCATCGACGGCGTCCTGCGCGAGTGCGACGGCGGTGACGGCCTGCCGCTGCACGGCCCGGGCGGGGCCGGGCAGGTCCAGGCCGACGAGGCGCACCTGGAGGGTCGCATGGGCGCCGCGCCAGACCTCGAGGTCGGCGGCCGTCGGCGGCGCACCGCCGGTGCGCAGCCGCTGCAGCGCCTCCGCGATCGGTGGTGCGCCGGCGCGTCCGCCGCTCCAGACGGCGTCGAGCTCGCCGAGCAGCGGCAGCGCGTCCCGCTCGAACGCGTCGGCCGCGGCGGCCCCCTCCCCCGGTCCGGCCGGCAGCCCGGCGGCCACGCCCACGCTCACCGCGAGGAGGAGGGCGATGAGCACGCGGGTGCGGCGCCGGCGCGGGTCGTCGAGCCGGAGCACCCGCGGGACACGCGGTCGTGGGAGGCGGGCGGCGGGCACGCTCAGGACGTCCGGCGGCGGCGCGACCGTTCGAGGAGTCGGGCGAGGAGGATGGCGAGCTCGTAGAAGCCGAGCATCGGTGCGGCGACGAGCAGCAGCGTCACCGCGTCGCCGGTGGGGGTGATGACGGCGGCGAGCACGACGTTGCCCACGATGGCGTAGCGGCGGAAGCGCCGCATGCCGCCGGCGGTCACGACGCCCGTGAGCGCGAGCATGCTGAGCACGAGCGGCAGCTGGAACACGACGCCGAACGCGAGGCCCATGCCGAGGAGGAACGCGAGGTACTCGCGGGCGCCCAGCATCGGTGCGATCGCCGTCCCGCCCAGCTCGAGGAGGATGCGCAGTCCGCGCGGGATGACCCAGGCGGCGAAGGCGATGCCGCCGGCGAACAGCAGCGGGCTGAGGACGACGAACGGGCGGATGATCCGGCGCTCACGCCGCTCCAGCCCCGGACGGACGAAGCGCCACGCCTGGTGCAGCAGCACCGGGACGCCGAGGACCAGCCCGAGGACGACGGCGCTGCGGAGACGGACGAAGAAGGGGTCGAGGGGGCTGAGGACGATCAGCTCGCAGCCACCGGCGCCGGTGGCGGTGCAGTAGGGCCGCAGCAGCAGCTCGAGCAGGGGCGGGAACGCCGCGTAGCCCACGGCGCTGCCGAGGGCGAGGGCCAGGGCGACGCGGACGATGCGGCGTCGCAGCTCACGGAGATGGTCCGCGAGCGGCATGAGGTCCCGTCGGCGCAGCCCGCCGTCGGTGGCCGGTGCCGCGTCGGTCACGCCGGGTCGTCGGTCCCGTCGGACCTCGCCGGGGTGTCCCGACCCTCCTCGGCGTCGGACCCGTCCTCGCCCTCACGGAGGACCTGGCGGGACCGGCGGAGGGACTCGGCGAGGTCCGGGAGTCGTCGGGCGCCGAACAGCAGCAGCACGATGAACAGGATGATGAGCAGCTCGCTGCCACGGGGCATGGTCATGACCTCCCTCCCTGCGGCCGGGTGGGCTGCGGTGACGCCTCGCCCAGCCGGTCCAGCGCCTCCTGTGCGAGGGACCGTACCCGCTCCCGCAGCTCCGGTGGCTGGACGACCGTCGCCCCCCCACCGGTCATCAGGACGAGCCGTGCGACCCATTCGGGGGCGGCGGTCCGCAGCCGCACGCGGACGGTCCCCTCGTCGTCGTGGGGTGCGACGTCGTCGGCGGTGAGCGCGTCGAGCAGCCAGTGCGCGCCGGGCGTGAGGGTGAGCGTCGCCGCGAGGTCGTCGTCGGTCGGGGCGTACGCGGGGCGGTCGAGCCGGTCCGGTGCGACGCTGGTGGCCCGCTCCGCGGTGGGCTCGAGGTCGGCGGCCCGGTCGATGCGGAAGATGCGCGCCTCCCCCGCGTCGACGTCGTGGCCGTGCAGGTACCAGGCCCCCTCGTGCAGCTCGACCGCCCACGGCTCGACGCGCCGGCCGCTCGGCGTCGTGTCGGTGCGTCCGCGGTAGGTGAAGCGCACCCGGACGCCCTCGGCGATCGCGGCGCGGAGGGTGCGGACCGCGTCGTCGGGCTCGGCGTCGAGGACGGTCACCGCGCCGGGCGTGACCCCGAGGGCGTCGTGCAGCTTCCCGAGGGCGGAGCGCAGCGCGGGCACGTCGGCCCCCGCGACGCGTTCGGCGGCCACCCCGATCAGCAGCAGCCGCAGCGCCTCCTGCGGACTGGGACGCAGTGGGTACCGGAGCTCGTCGGCCATGCGGACCGTGACGACGTCGTCGATGACGGTCACGTCGAACAGCGCCCCACCACCGAGCCCGGGCAGCCCGCAGTAGTCGAGGTGCTCCAGCTCCGCGCGGATCGTGGCAGGGTCGGTCGCGAACACCTCGGCGATCTCGTCGACGCGCGCGCCGGGCCGTTCGAGCAGCCAGGGCACGAGCGTGAGCATCCGCGCGACGTCAGGGCGGGGACGGGCGGCGCTCACGACCGCCCCTCCCCCACGTCCGTGTGCGCGTCGTCCGTGTGCGCCTCGACGACGCGCGTGAGTGCGGTCCGCAGCGTCGCCTGCAGCTCCGCCGGCTCCTCGACGGTCGCGTCGGGGGCCACCCCGAGCAGCCAGGCGCGGTCCCGGATCGGATCGACGTCCCGCAGGTGCATCCGACGGCCGCCGTCCCCGGTGTCCCCGACGTCCGTCCCGCCGCGTGCCGTGACCTCCCAGGTGCCCTCGCTGCGCACCCTGAGGGTCACGTCGACGGGGACGACGTCCGGTCCGGACACGACGCTGCCGAGGTCGAGCCCCGACGGGACGTCGAAGGCCCCCTCGGGGCCGATGGTCCGCACCTCGCCGAGCATCCGGTCGGCACGGAAGCCGCGCGCGCCGTCGCGGTCGTGGTCCCGACCGACGAGGTACCAGGCGCGGCGGCGACGGACGACGCCGTAGGGGTCGACGGTGCGCTCGCCGGTGCGGCCGTCGGCGGTGCGGTAGGTGAAGCGGACGGTGCGACGGTCGACGATCGCCGGTGCGAACACGTCGACGTCGGTGACGGGGAGCCCGACCCGTGCGGGCGGTGCGGCGAGCGGGGCGGGGTCGGGGGCGCGGGCGGCGACCTTCGCGAGCGGGAGCGCCCCGACGTCCGGACCGAGCATGTCGACCGCGAGGGCGAGTGCGGCGACCTCCTCGGCGTCGAGGTCGACGTCCCGCAGCTCGTAGCGGGCACGGTCGATGAGGTAGCCGGGGTCGTCCATCCCGAAGTCCTGTCGGGTCTCGACGGGGATCCCCATCGCCCGCAGCGTGTCCTTGTCCCGTTCGAACATGCGCCGGGCCGACGCCGCGTCGGGCTGCGGGTAGTAGCCGGTGCGCCGGCGCAGCTCGTCGAACGTCACCGGGCGCCGCGTCTCGAGCAGCGCCACGGTCAGGTTGACGAGCCGCTCCACCGCCGGCATCCCCATGTCCCCTCCGTCCCTGTCGCCCTCACCCCGTGGGCAGGGCCATCTCCTCGAGGGCCTGCGCCACCCGGGCATCCTCGCAGACGAGCGGGTCCTTGCACGCGATGGTCCGCGGGACGGGACCGTTGCGTTTGAGATGGACCCAGTCGACGGTGACGTCGTGCCCGTGCTGCCGTGCGGCCCGCAGGAAGGCGCCCCGCAGCGCGGCCCGGGTGGCCGGCGGGTGGTCCTGCGCCCGCCGGACGGCCGGCTCGTCGATCAGCGTGCGGACGCGCCCCCCTGCGCGCAGCCGCGCCTGCAGGCCGGTGTCGGGGTCGATGTCGTGGTAGGCGAGGTCGAGCAGCGCGACCCGCGGGTCGTCGAGGGCCAGCCCGTCCCGGTCCTGCAGCGCCCGGATGAGCCGCAGCTTGACGACCCAGTCGACCTCCCGGTCCAGCGTCATCGGATCGGTCGCCAGCGCGGTGAGGACGCGACGCCACTCGGCGACGACGTGCGCGGCGTCGGGGTCGTCGGGCTGTTCGGTGGCGAGGAACCGCTCGACCGCCTCGAGGTAGCGGACCTGGACGTCCAGCGCCGGGACGTCCTGCCCGTCGGCGAAGCGGACGGGGCCGTGCCCGGTCAGGTCGCGGCTGACCTCGCGGATCGCACGGGTCGGACTGTCGAGCGGGGGCAGGTCCGGGCCGACGCCGGCCTCGAGGGTCCGCAGCACCAGCTCGCACGTCGCCAGGCGCAGCCACGTCGCCGTGTCGGACATGTTGGAGTCGCCGACGATGACGTGGAGCCGGCGGTAGCGGTCGATGTCGGCGTGCGGTTCGTCGCGGCTGTTGATGATCGGCCGCGAACGGGTCGTGGCCGACGACACGCCCTCCCAGATGTGCTCGGCCCGCTGCGACAGCACGTACACCGCTCCGGTGGCGGTGCGCAGCACCTTCCCCGCCCCCGCGAACACCTGCCGCGTGACGAGGAACGGCAGCAGCGCGTCCGCGAGGGGCTGGAAGGGGCCGTCACGCTGCACGAGATAGTTCTCGTGCGAGCCGTACGAGTTGCCGGAGAAGTCGGTGTTGTTGCGGAACACCCGGATCCGTCCGGCGAGCCCCTCCCCTGCCAGCGCCTCCTCGGTCCGCCGGGCGAGGTCGTGGACGATGCGGTCGCCGGCGCGCTCGTGGACCAGCGCCTCTCGTGCCGACGGGCATTCCGGGGTCGCGTACTCGGGGTGGGAGCCGACGTCGAGGTAGAGGCGCGCCCCGTTCTCGAGGAACACGTTGGACGAGCGGCCCCAGGTGACGACGTCGCGGAACATGCGCCGCGCGACGTCCTCGACGGCGAGGGCGCGCCGGCCGGTGGCGGTGAAGCTCAGGCCGTACTCCGTCTCGAGGCCGATGACGCGCCGCCGCACCTCAGCGCCCGGACCCCGACCGTGGCCGGGTGCCGGTCACTGGCCGCCCTTCTGCACGTAGCCGCGGACGAACTCCTCGGCGTTCGTCTCCAGGACCGCGTCGATCTCGTCGAGCAGCCCGTCGACGTCGTCGAGGAGCTCCCGGTCCGCCGCGGGTGCCGCCGTCTCGCCGGACACCGGCTCCGCGGCGTCCTGCCGCGGACGCTCGGCCCGCTCCTGCCCGTCCGCACCGCCGGCCATCAGCCACCTCCGCCGCGGTGACGCCGACGTGGCGTGACGTCGCGACCGTGGCGAGGGTAACGCCCGGGTCGGCCCGTCAGGCGAGCTGGCCCGGGAGCTCCGTGGGCGCCCCGAGCCGCCGCAGCAGGTCGTCGACGTCCTCGGCGTCCCGCAACGCCGCCTCGGTCAGCCGACGGGTGCCCGCCGCAGGGTCGGCGAGGGGCAGCCGGACGAGCCCGCGCCCGCCGCCGCGGTCGAGCACCACGCTGTCCCAGCCCGCCGCCACCACCGCGGACGGCAGCGCACGGACGCAGGCGCCCCGCAGCCAGGCGCGCGTGTCCTCCGGTGGGGCGGTCATCGCCGCGACGACGGCGGCCTCGTCGGTCCGGCGGGCGATGCGCCCGGCCGCGACGAGGCGGTGGTACAGCCCCTTGTCCCGGCGGACGTCGTGGTACTGCAGGTCGATCATGCGGACCCGTGGGTCGTCGGCGGCGAGGTCGTGGCGGGCGCGGAAGCCGTCGACCAGCTGCAGCTTGGTGGCCCAGTCGGTGCGCCCGAACAGGGCCGCGGGCCCCTCGCGGGCCGCGGCGAGCAGCGCCGCCCACGTCTCGAGGGCGCGTGCGGCGCCGGCGTCCCGGGCGTCATCGGGCAGCGCGGCGTCGACCCGTGCGAGGAGCTCCTCCTGCAGGTCGACGGCACCGAGGCGGCGACCGTCCGTCGTCGCGACGCGGGCGCGCAGCTCCGGGTCGTGGCTGAGGGTGCGCATGGCGTCGACGGGGTCGGCGAGCTCCGTCGGGGCGGGCAGGTCGCCGGCCTCGACGGCGGCGAGGAGCAGGAGCATGCTCGCGACCTTCACGAACGTCGCCTCCTCCACGAGGTTCGCGTCGCCGGTGATGACGTGCAGCCGACGGTGACGGTCCGGGTCGGCGTGGGGCTCGTCGCGGGTGTTCATCAGCGGCCGGCGGACCGTCGTCTCCAGTCCGATGTCCGTCTCGAAGAAGTCGGCGCGCTGCGACAGCTGGAACGGGAGTCCCCCGACGTGCTCCGACCCGACGCGGCCGGCACCGACGAGGACGGCACGGCTGACGAACATCGGCAGCAGCTGGCGGGTCAGCAGGCCGAAGGGCACCGCACGGTCCACGAGGTAGTTCTCGTGCGTGCCGTAGGCGGCACCCTTGCCGTCCGTGTTGTTCTTGTGGACGTGGACGGTGCTCCCCGCCGGCAGTGCCGCCTCGGCGCGCCGCGCCGCCGCCTCGAGGATCCGCTCGCCGGCGACGTCCCACACGACGAGGTCCTCGGCGGTGCGGCACTCCGGCGTGGCGTACTCGGGATGGGCGTGGTCGACGTAGAGCCGTGCGCCGTTGGTCAGCACGAGGTTCGTCGTGCCGGCCTCGCCGAGGGTCAGCTCCGGCGGGTCGGGGCGGACCGGCGTCGCGCGGGCGTCGCGCTCGGGCTGCTCGGCGGTGAAGTCCCAGCCGACGTCGGCGACGCCGCCGCCGACGAGGTCACGGTGGGCCGCCACGACGAGCGCCGACGCACGGGCGGGGTGGACGTCCTCGGGCCCGGTGACGGCGATGCCGAACTCGGTCTCGACGCCGACGAACCCCACGTCAGCCGGCCGGGGCGGCGCCCGCACGGGCGCCGGCGAGCGGCCGCACCGCGACGATCGGCTCGCCACGGCGGCCGCCGACCCGCGCCCAGTCGTCGGGGTTCGCGGTGCTGGGCAGGTCCTCGTTCTCGCGGAACTCGTCGCGGACGGCCGCGACGACGTCGTCACGGTGCACCCCGCGGCCCCCGCCGTCGACCTCGCGACGGACCGCCCGCCGCTTGGCCCGTGCGACGATGCTCGCGAGCATCGCGCCGGAGGCGAAGTCGCGGAAGTGGAGGACCTCGTGCCCGCCGCCCGCGTAGCGCACCTCGAGGAACTCCGTCTCGGGCCCGGTGGCGTAGACGCGGTCGACGGCAAGGTCGACGAGGGTCGACGCCGCCGCCTGTGCGTCCCCCCCGTGCTCGGCGAGCAGCTCCGCGTCCAACGGGACGGCCGCGTCGAGGGTGAGGGCGAGGATCTCGCGGGCGGCGTCCGGCCCGGGCCGTTCGACCCGGACCTTCACGTCGAGCCGTCCGGGCCGCAGGATCGCGGGGTCGATCATGTCCTCGCGGTTGGAGGCGCCGATGACGATCACGTCGCGCAGGCTCTCCACCCCGTCGATCTCCGCGAGCAGCTGCGGCACGATCGTCGTCTCCACGTCCGTGGACACGCCGGTCCCGCGCGTGCGGAACAGCGCCTCCATCTCGTCGAAGAACACGACGACGGGATGGCCCTCGGCGGACCGCTCCCGGGCGCGCTGGAAGATCAGCCGGATCTGCCGCTCGGTCTCCCCGACGTACTTGTTGAGCAGCTCCGGCCCCTTCACGCTCAGGAAGTGGCTCCGGCCGTCCGCCGGCGTCCCGTCCGCGGCGTCGCGCGCGCCGAGCGACGCGGCGACCGCCTTCGCGATCATCGTCTTGCCGCAGCCGGGTGGGCCGTACAGGAGGATGCCCTTCGGCGCGGCGAGGCCGTAGCGCCGGTACAGGTCGGCGTGGAGGTAGGGCAGCTCGATCGCGTCGCGGATGGCGGCGATCTGGTCGCCGAGCCCGCCGATGTCGGCGTACCCGACGTCGGGGACCTCCTCGAGGACCAGCCGTTCGACGTCGCTGCGCTCGACCCGCTCCACGGCCGTGCCGCTGCGCACGTCGACGAGCAGCGTGTCGCCGGCGCGGACCGCACCCAGCGGGAGCCGTCCGGAGGGCCGCACGACCCGCTCCTCGTCCCCGCGGCCGACGACGAGGAGGCGGCCGTCCTCGAGCAGCTCGGCGACCTGCATCAGCTCCCCACGGTCGTCGTACGAGCCGGCGGCGACGACCTGGAGGCCGTCGTTGAGCACGAGCTCCTGCCCGACGTCGAGGTCGGCCACCGTGACGTCGGGGCCGGCGGCGACCTGCACCTTGCGGCCCTGCACGGCGACGAGCAGCGTGTCCCCGTCACCGGCCCCGAGGAACGTGCCGATGGTGTGCGGCGGCGCGGACAGGCGTTCGACCTCGGCCTTCAGCTCCGCGACGCGTGCCCGCGCGGTGCGCAGCGTCTCGGCGAGCCGGCCGTTCTGGGCGACGGCGCCCTCGAGCTCCTGCTGGGCCTCGGCGACCTGCGTCTCGAGCTCGTGGATGCGGGCGGGCGCGGCGCCGACGCGTTCCCGCAGCAGCGCCAGCTCGGCCTGCAGCAGCGTCAGCTCGTCGTCGCTGGGCCGGGCGCCGCGGGCACCGCCGGCGCCGAGGGCGCCCGTGTCGTCCTCGTCGTCGGGACGGCCCTCACCTCGCGCGTTCTGCTGGGGCACGTCGCACCACCGTCGGTCGGGCCGTCAGTCTACGGCCACGTCCCGGCGCCGCTTCCGGGGCAGCGCCGGACCGCCCTCGGCCCGGGTGGGGACGCGCCGGGCACGGGTCAGGAACGCGGTGTGGGCGACCATCCGGTGCGCCGGGCGGACCGCGACGCCGTCGACGTCCCACCCGCGCACGAGCGTCTCCGACGTCGCCACGTCGGTGTAGGCGCCGTGGTCCCACAGCGCCTCGGTCACCTGCATCACCTGCGGGACCGACGGGAGGTAGGTGAGGAGGATGCCGCCGGGGGCGAGGGCCCCCGCGGCCGGGCCGACGCAGTGCCACGGCTCCGGGAGGTCGAGCACGACCCGGTGCGCGGCACGGTCCCGCAGCACGTCGCTGACGTCACCGATGACCAGTTCCCAGTTGGCGACCGGCCCACCGTGGAACCGCTCGACGTTGCGGCGCGCGTCGGCGGCGTGGTCCTCACGGCGCTCGACGGACATGACGGTGCCGCCGGGTCCCACCGCGTCGAGCAGGGCGAGGCTGAGGGCGCCGGAGCCGGCCCCGGCCTCGATGACGTGCATCCCGGGGCGCACGTCGGCCAGCGCGACGATCATCGCCTGGTCCTTGGGGTAGACGACCTGGGCACCCCGGCGCATCTTGAGGACGAAGTCCTCCCGCGTGGGGCGCAGCGCGATCACCTCGACGCCCTTGGGGGTGCGCACGATGGAGCCCTCGGGCCGTCCGAGGAGGTCGTCGTGGGCGACGGCCCCGGAGTGCGAGTGCCAGGTCCCGCCGGCCTCGAGGACGACGAGGGAGCGGCGCCCGCGCTCGTCGCGCAGCACGACGAGCTCACCGTCCGACAGCGGGTCGGGTGTCCCGGGGGTGACGACGCGCCCCGGCGGCGTGCCGCTCATGGCGTGCCCGTCGGGACGGCCCGGCGCTCCGGTGCCTCCGAGGGGGCGAGCCAGCCGGGCGGCCCGTCCCGGTCGACGGGCTGCCCCGCGTGGAGGGTGACCGGCTCGTCCCGGACGGTGACCTCCAGCGGCTCACCGTCGGCGAGGAGGAGCGTGAGGCGCGTCCCGGCGAGCGTGACGCGCAGGGTCCGGCCGCGGAAGCGCAGGGTGAACGCCAGGCTGCGCCAGCCCGTCGGCAGCCGCGGATCGAAGCTGAGCTGCCCGCCGTGGTCGCGCATGCCACCGAAGCCGTAGACGAGGGCCATCCACACCCCACCGGTCGAGGCGACGTGCACGCCGTCGACGACGTTGGCGTTCACGTCGGCGAGGTCCATCAGCAGCGCGTACCGGAAGTACTCCTCCGCGAGGGCCTCGTAGCCGATCTCCGCCGCCATGATCGCCTGGACGCAGGCGGACAGGGATGAGTCACCGGTCGTGATCGGGTCGTAGTGGTCGAAGTTGCGGCGCTTCTGCTCGATGGAGAACTCGTCGCCGAGGAGGAACATGGCGAGGACGACGTCGGCCTGCTTGATGACCTGGTGGCGGTAGATGACGAGCGGGTGGTAGTGCAGCAGCAGCGGGTACCGGTCGATCGGTGTCGCCGCGAAGTCCCACGCCTCCTTCTCGAGGAACGACTCGTCCTGGGGGTGGATGCCCCGCTCGGCGTCGAACGGCACGTACATCGCCTCCGCGCAGCGACGCCACCCGTCGACCTCGTCCGTGGTGAGCTCGAGCCTGCCCGCGAGGGCCGCGAACGTCGCCGGATGCTCCGTCTGGAGCCACTCGACGACGTCGACGGCGTCGCGCAGGTTGCGACGCGCCATCAGGTTCGTGAACAGGTTGTCGTTGACGACCGTCGTGTACTCGTCCGGTCCCGTCACCCCGTGGATGTGGAAGCGGTCGTCGACCGGGTTGAAGAAGCCGAGGCCCGCCCACATGCGCGCGGTCGACACGAGGATCTCCGCGCCGAGGTCGGCGAGGATCCCGTGGTCACCGCGGACGTCGACGTACTTGCGCAGCGCGTAGGCGATGTCCGCGTTGATGTGGTACTGCGCCGTCCCGGCGGCGTAGTAGGAGGACGCCTCCTCCCCGTTGATGGTGCGCCACGGGAACAGGGCGCCGCGCTCCGACAGCTCCGCCGCCCGGTTGCGCGCGTGCGGGAGCATGGCCTCCCGGAACCGCAGCAGGTTGCGCGTGATCCGTGGTTCGGTGTAGGTCAGGAACGGGGTCACGTAGATCTCGGTGTCCCAGAAGTAGTGCCCCTCGTAGGCCTGGCCCGTCAGCCCCTTCGCCGGGATGCCGGTGGTCTCCGCCCGTGCCGACGCCTGGTGCAGCTGGAACAGGTTCCAGCGGATGGCCTGCTGGAAGCGCGCCGGCCCGTCGAGGACGACGTCGGCCCGTTCCCAGAACCCGTCGAGCTCCGCCCGCTGCCCGGCGTGCAGCGCCCCGACGCCGAGCGCGACCGCACGGTCCAGCGAGCGCAGGCCGCGGTCGACGAGCTCGACGGAGGGCACGTGCCGGGACGTGTGGTACGTGAAGAACTTGTCGACGCGGATCGGCACGCCGGCCTCGGCGTCGGCGGTGAACACGATCTTGCCGAGGTCCTCCGTCCACGTGGTCGAGGTGCGGACCGGCGTGTCGGCGTGGACCCGATGGTCGACGCCGACGCTCATGGTCATCCGGGAGTTCGTCGTCTGGTAGCCGGTGACGAGCCGCATCCCGTCCTCGACGTGCGTCCGGGCCCGGAGCACCCGGTCGCTGAACACCCGGGCGCGCCGCGGGTCGTGCCCGTCACTGCCGACGCGGCGCTCGTCGAGCGCGGCGGAGTCCTGGCGGTTGAGCACCTGCGAGCTGATGACGACCGGTGCGTCGGTGTCGACCTCGACCTCCATGGTGATGACGCCGAGGTGCCGGTGCTCCAGCGACACCATGCGGGACGAGCGGACCGTCACGTGCTTCCCGCTCGGCGTGGCCCACACGAGCTCACGTCGCAGGATGCCGTCACGCATGTCGAGGCTGCGCTCGTAGGACACGATCCGCGCGGTCGGCAGGTGGAGCGGTTCGTCGTCGACGTACAGCTTCATGATCGTGACGTCGGGCACGTTCACGATGGTCTGCCCGGTCCGCGCGAACCCGAACGCCTGCTCGGCATGGACGATCGGCCACGTCTCGTGGAAGCCGTTGAGGAACGAGCCCGACTCGACGGCCGGGCGGGCCTCCTCGAGGAGCCCGCGGACGCCGATGAAGCCGTTGGACAGCGCGAAGATCGTCTCCGCGTTCCCCATCCACTCCTCGGTGAAGCCGCGCTCGACGATGCGCCACGGGTCGTCGGGGTACAGCGCCTCCGGAGGGACGCGCATGCGCCGGGGGATCACGGCGTGGTGCCCAGCGGTGCGTAGGCGGCCTGGCAGAAGCCGTGGTTGCAGTACCCACCCGGATGCTTGGCCAGGTACTGCTGGTGCTCCTCCTCCGCGTGGTAGAGCGCCCCCAGCGGTTCGATCGCCGTCGTGATGGTCCCGTGCCCCGAGGCGGTGAGCAGCTCCTGGTAGCGGGCGCGGCTCGCCTCGGCGACCGCGGCCTGCTCATCATCGGTGGTCAGCACGATCGAGCGGTACTGCGTGCCGACGTCGTTGCCCTGCCGCATGCCCTGTGTCGGGTCGTGCTGCTCCCAGAACGGTGCGAGCAGCGCCTCGAAGCTGATGACCGTCGGGTCGTACACGGCCACCGCCACCTCCGCGTGGCCCGTGCGCCCCGTGCAGACCTCGCGGTAGGTGGGGTTCGGCGTCGTCCCGCCCGCGTAGCCCACGAAGGTGGTCCACACGCCGTCGAGCTGCCACAGGATGCGCTCCGCCCCCCAGAAGCAGCCCATGCCGAGGACCGCCAGGCGGGTGCCCTCCGGCCACGGCGGCACGATCGGCCGGCCGTGCACGAAGTGCACCCCGCGCAGCTCGACCGGCTCGGAACGTCCGGGGAGCGCGTCCTCCGGACGCACGACCTCCACGGACCGGCCGAGGCCGAACATCAGGCGTCCCGCAGCTGGCGCAGCACGAACGGGAGGATGCCGCCGTGCCGGTAGTACTCGGCCTCACCGGGCGTGTCGATGCGCACGCGGGCATCGAACGTCACCGTCGTGCCGTCGGGGCGGGTGGCGACGACCGCCACCGTGTCCGGCACCGTCGTGGCGAGCGCCGCGACGCCGCGGACCTCGAGGGTCTCGTCCCCGCTCAGCCCGAGGGAGGTGGCGTCCTCGCCGTCGGGGAACTCGAGCGGCAGGACCCCCATGCCGATGAGGTTGGAGCGGTGGATGCGCTCGAACGAGCGGGCGATGACGGCGCGCACGCCCAGCATCGCCGTGCCCTTCGCGGCCCAGTCGCGCGACGACCCCGAGCCGTACTCGCTGCCGGCGAGCACGACGAGGGGGACGCCGGCCGCGCGGGCCCGTTCCGCCGCCGCATGGATGCTCACGACACCGCCGTCACCGAGCAGGTCCTTCGTCGCACCGCCCTCGACACCGGGGACCATCCGGTTGCGCAGTCGGATGTTCGCGAAGGTGCCGCGGACCATGACCTCGTGGTTGCCCCGGCGTGAGCCGTACGAGTTGAAGTCGCGCACCTCGACCCCGTGGCCGGCGAGGTACTCCCCCGCCGGGCCGTCCGGCGCGATGCTGCCGGCGGGCGAGATGTGGTCGGTGGTCACGGAGTCGCCGAGCACGGCGAGCACGCGCGCGCCGACGATGTCCTCGGGGGCCTCCGGTTCCGCCGCCATCCCGTCGAAGAACGTGGGCCGACGGATGTAGGTGGAGGCGTCGTCCCACGCGAACGTGTCCCCCGCGGGCGTCTCGAGCCCGCGCCAGTGGTCGTCGCCGTCGAAGACCGAGGCGTACGACGACGTGAACATGTCCCGCTCGAGCGCACCGTCGATGACCTCCTGCACCTCCTTCGGGGACGGCCACAGGTCACGCAGGTGGACGGGCCGCCCGTCCGGGTCGACGCCGATCGGGTCGACGGCGAGGTCGAGGTCCATCGTGCCGGCGAGCGCGTAGGCGACGACGAGCGGCGGTGACGCGAGGTAGTTCATCCGCACGTCGGGGTTGATCCGGCCCTCGAAGTTGCGGTTCCCGCTCAGCACCGAGGCGACGGCGAGGTCGTGCGCGTGGACGGCCTCGCTCACCTCCGGGATCAGCGGGCCCGAGTTGCCGATGCACGTCGTGCAGCCGAAGCCGACGAGGTCGAAGCCGAGCTTGTTCAGGTACGGCACGAGGCCGGCCCGGTGGTAGTAGTCCATGACGACGCGCGAGCCGGGTGCCAGGGTCGTCTTCACCCACGGCTTCGTCGCGAGGCCGCGCTCCACGGCGCGCTTCGCGAGCAGGCCGGCGGCGACCATCACCGACGGGTTCGACGTGTTCGTGCACGAGGTGATCGCCGCGATGGTGACGGCCCCGTCGCCCATCTCGACCTCCTCGCCGCCGAGGGTGACGGGGACGCTGCGGGGCTCCGACGGCCCCGACTCGGCGAGCGCGGTCCGGAAGCTGCGGCGCGCCTCGCGCAGCGGGATGCGGTCCTGCGGGCGACGGGGACCGGCGATGGACGGCTCCACGGTGGACAGGTCGAGCGACAGCTCGGCCGAGTAGTCGCGCCGCTGGGCCGGGTCGTGCCAGAGCCCCTGCTCCTTCGCGTACGCCTCGACGAGGCGGACCTGCGCCTCGTCGCGGCCGGTGAAGCGCAGGTAGCGGAGCGTCTCGTCGTCGACGGGGAACACGGCGATGGTCGAGCCGTACTCGGGTGCCATGTTCCCGATCGTCGCCCGGTTCGCCAGCGGTACCGCCGCGATGCCGGAGCCGTGGAACTCGACGAACTGGCCGACGACGCCGTGCGCCCGCAGCCGTTCCGTGATCGTGAGCACCAGGTCGGTCGCGGTGGTGCCCTCCGGCAGCTCGCCGGTCAGCTCGAAGCCGACCACGCGGGGCACGAGCATCGAGACGGGCTGGCCGAGCATCGCGGCCTCCGCCTCGATGCCGCCGACCCCCCATCCGACGACGCCGAGCCCGTTGATCATGGTGGTGTGGGAGTCGGTCCCCACGAGCGTGTCCGGGAAGGCGCGGCGGACCCCGTCCCGCTCGTCGGTGAACACGACGCGTGCGAGGTGCTCGAGGTTGACCTGGTGGACGATGCCGGTGCCGGGGGGGACGACGCGCAGCTTCTCGAACGCCTCCTGCCCCCACCGGAGGAACTGGTAGCGCTCGAGGTTGCGCGCGTACTCGAGGGCGATGTTGTGCTCGAGCGCGTCGGGCGACCCGAACGCGTCGGCGACGACCGAGTGGTCGATGACGAGCTCGGCGGGCACGAGCGGGTCGATGCGGGCCGGATCGCCGCCCAGCGCCACCATCGCCTCACGCATCGCGGCGAGGTCGACGACCGCGGGCACCCCGGTGAAGTCCTGCAGCAGCACGCGCGCCGGGGTGAAGCCGATCTCCCGCTCCGGCTCCGCCGCCGCGTCCCAGCCGCCGACGGCCGTCGCGTGCTCGGCGAGGACGCTGCGCCCGTCCTCGTTGCGCAGCACGTTCTCCAGCAGCACGCGCAGGCTGTAGGGCAGCCGGTCGGCGCCGGGCACGACGTCGGGGCGGTGGATCTCGAAGCGGGTGCCGTCGACCTCGAGGGTGGCGCGGCTGCCGTGGCTGTTCATGCGGGCTCCTGGGCGCCGCACGGCCCCGACCGGCGGCTGCGATGACGTCTCCGTGGACCGGGGACCGTACCCGACGGGCGCTAGCGTCCCCCTGGCGGTGCCGCCGGCCTGCGGCACCCGACGAGCCCCGCTCGTGCGCCGACCGTCACGCCGGAGGGTCCGATGCCTCACCTCGTCCTCGTCCGCCACGGCCAGTCGCTGTGGAACCTCCAGAACCGGTTCACCGGCTGGGTCGACGTCCCGCTCACGCCCGAGGGTGAGGCGGAGGCGCGCCGTGCCGGCGAACGGCTGCGCGGGCGCCGCTTCGACGTCGCCTACACCTCCGCGCTCGTCCGTGCCCAGGAGACGCTGCGCCTGCTGGTGGACAGCGCCGGGATCGACGTGCCGGTCATCCGGGACGCCGCGCTGAACGAGCGCGACTACGGCGACCTCGCGGGGCTGAACAAGGCGGCGACGGCCGAGCGGTACGGCGCCGAGCAGGTGCACGTCTGGCGCCGGTCCTTCGACGTGGCCCCGCCCGGCGGCGAGTCGCTCAAGGACACCGCCGCCCGCACGCTGCCGTTCTTCGAGCGCGCCATCCTCGAGGACGTGCGCGCCGGTCGTGACGTGCTCGTCGTCGCCCACGGCAACTCGAACCGGTCCATCGTCATGCGGCTCGACGGGCTCGACGAGGAGGCGGTGACGTCGCTCGAGCTCGCCACCGGCGTCCCGCTCGACTACGAGCTCGACACGACGGGCGCCGTGCTCGGCAAGGACGTGCTCGACTGAGCGGCGTCGACGACCCCCGTGGACCGCGGCTGCGCACCGTCCTCGCCGCACACCGCCCCGGCGACGACGAGGAGCGGGTGGCGGTCCGGACCCTCATCGACCTGCTCGCAGGCCCCGCCGACCCGTTCGTGCGCACGACCCTGCCCACGCACGTGACCGCGTCGGCGGTCGTGGAGGACCCCGCCGACGGATCGGTGCTGCTGCATCTCCATCGCCGCCTCGACCGCTGGCTGCAGCCCGGTGGGCATCTGGAGCCCGGCGAGCGGCCGGAGGTGGCCGCCCGTCGGGAGACGCTCGAGGAGACCGGCATCGACGCCGCCCACCCCGCGTCCGGACCGCGGCTGCTGCACGTCGACGAGCATCCGGGACCCGACGGGCACGTCCACCTCGACCTGCGCTACCACCTGCTGGCCCGGCGCGACGCGGCCCCGACGGGGCCGGGCGAGCGGACCGGGGTCGGGGCGGGGCCGACGCTGCGCTGGTGCGCCGTCGCCGAGGCCGTCACGCTGACCGACCGCTCGCTCGCCCGGGCACTGCGTCGCCTCCCCGGGCGGCCGACCGGCTGACCGGCCGCGGTCAGAGGGCGAACAGGCGCGGCGCGAGCTCGTCCTCGCCCCGCAGGGTGGGCAGGTCGACCTCGACCCAGCCCATCCCCCGCGACTCGGCGAGCACCCGCGCCTGCGGGCGCACCGCCGTGGCGACGAGGATGCCGCGGACGCCGGACAGCTCGGGGTCGCGAGCGAGCCGCTCCAGGTAGCGGGTCAGCTGCTCGACCCCGTCGATCTCCCCGACCCGCTTGATCTCCACCGCCACCGACGTGCCGTCGACGCCACGGCAGAGGAGGTCGACCGGTCCGATGTCGGTGCGGAACTCGCGGGTGACGGTCCGCAGGCCCGGTTCGATGTGCTCGGGGTGGTCGGCGAGGAGCTCCTGCAGCTCCCGTTCGACCCCGTCCATGGTCAGGCCGCGCTCCGTGTCCAGCTCGACCCGGACGTCCTGCAGGACCTCCTCGAAGTGGATCTCGAGCCGCTCCCCCGCCGGGTTGGTGACGACCCAGCGGTCCTCGGACTCGGTGACCGTGTTGGGGGCGTTCATCCAGTTCAGCGGCTTGTAGGCGCCGACGTCGGCGTGCACGGCGACGCAGCCGTCCGCCTTGACCAGGATGAGCCGCACGCCCGACGCGAGCGTGGACGCGAGGCGACCGG
This sequence comes from uncultured Nitriliruptoraceae bacterium, assembly GCA_913060655.1. Lineage (GTDB taxonomy): Bacteria > Actinomycetota > Nitriliruptoria > Nitriliruptorales > Nitriliruptoraceae > CSBr16-57R1. Next base: position 41,700 of record CAJXTG010000010.1, read on the forward strand.
AGTAGGTCGCGGAGCAGCGGGCGATGACGAGGCGCACGCGCGCAACCTACCGACCCGCCGGGTGCGGCCGGTCCGGCCGTCGCCGACCCGCCGGTGCCGGCCCTAGCATCCGCCCACCGCATCCGCGCATCCGCACGCCACGCCCCCGGCACCGCAGCCCGGCCCGGGGTCGCGCCCCTCCGAGGTCCCCATGTCGCTCTCCGTCGGACTCGTCGGCCTGCCGAACGTCGGCAAGTCGACCCTGTTCAACGCGCTGTCGCGCGCCGGTGCGGAGGCGGCGAACTTCCCGTTCTGCACGATCGAGCCGAACGTCGGGGTCGTCCCGGTGCCGGACGTCCGGCTCGACACGCTGGCCGGGCTCGCCGGCTCGGAGCGGGTCGTGCACGCGGCGATGCGGTTCGTCGACATCGCCGGGCTGGTCGAGGGGGCGTCGCGCGGCGAGGGGCTCGGCAACCAGTTCCTCGCGCACATCCGGGAGGTCGACGCGGTCTGCCACGTCGTCCGGTGCTTCGAGGACCCCGACGTCATCCATGTCCGCGGCGGCATCGACCCGCTCGGGGACGTCGCGATCGTCGAGACGGAGCTGCTGCTGAAGGATCTCGACACGGTCACCAAGCGGCTGGAGCGCAGCCGCCGTGCCGCCCGCAGCGGCGACCGGGCGCTGCAGCGCGAGGCGGAGCTGGTCGCCGAGCTCGCCGCCCACCTGGAGGCCGGGTCGGTCGCGCGGACGTGGCACGGGGAGCTCGACCCGGCGGTCCGGCGCGAGCTCTCCCTCCTGACCGACAAGCCGGTGCTGTACGCGGCGAACGTCGCGGAGGACGAGCTCGCCACCGGCAACGCGGCGAGCGCCGCGGTCGTGGCGCACGCGGAGGCGCACGGGGACGTCGCCGTGCTCGTGTCCGCCCGCGTGGAGGCGGAGCTCGCCGAGCTCGAGCAGGACGAGCGGGCCGAGTACCTCGCGTCCCTCGGCGTCGAGTCGTCGGGGCTCGAGCGGCTCATCGCCAGCGCCTACCGCCTGCTCGGCCTCATCACCTTCCTCACCGCCGGGCCGACGGAGGCGCGGGCATGGACCGTCCGGGAGGGTGCGACCGCCCCGGAGGCCGCCGGGACGATCCACACCGACTTCGAGCGCGGCTTCATCAAGGCGGAGGTCATCGCCTACGACGACTACGTCGCCGGTGGGAGCGAGGCGGCCGCCCGCGACGCGGGGCGGCTGCGCATCGAGGGCCGGGAGTACCGGGTGGTCGACGGCGACGTCATCCACTTCCGCCACAACGTCTGACCGCGGTCAGGCGCTGCGGATCGCCCCGTCGATGGCCCGCAGCAGCGCCTCGGCACGCCCCCGCGGATGGGCGGCCGCCCGCAGCGCCAGCGGTGTCGCCATCCGCAGGTCGACGCGTCCGGCCTCGGCGTCGATGCGCACCTCGACGTCGGTGGGGACGCGCAGCCAGGCCGACCGGACCACCGCGTGGACCGCGAGGTCGTCCCGCTCCAGCACGCGGGCCCGCGGCATGCGGCCCAGCACCTGCAGCACCGCCCCCAGCACGACCGCGGCGGGCGCGGCGACGGCGAGCGGTTCGATGCGGCGCAGCGGCGCGGTGACCGGCGCCCGTGTCGACACGCACACGCCGCGACCGCACGGTGGGAGCGGACGCGGCGCGGTCACGGGCCGTAGACGGCGGCGATCGCGTCGGCGTAGCGCTCCAGCACGACGTGGCGGCGTACGGAGAGCTTCTGGCTGAGCTCGACGCCCACGGTGAAGTCGTCCGGCAGGATCCGGAAGGCCCGGATCGCCTCGGCCCGCGACACCGTCGCGTTGACCCGATCGACCGCCTCCTGCAGCGTGGCGTGCAGCTCCGGGTCGTCGACGAGGTCGGCGACCTGCGCGCCGTCCCGGCCCCGCTCGGCGACCCAGCGGGCGAACGCCTCCGGCTCGACGGTCAGCAGGGCGGCGATGAACGGGCGGGCGTCCCCGAGCACGACCGCCTGCGACACGAGCGGGTGGGCGCGCAGCCCGTCCTCCAGGGGGCCCGGCGCGACGTTCTTGCCGGCGGCGGTGACCAGCAGCTCCTTCTTCCGGCCGGTGATCGTCAGGAAGCCCTCGCCGTCGAGGCGTCCGAGGTCGCCGGTGCGGAACCAGCCGTCGTCGGTCATCACGGTCGCCGTCGCGGCCGCATCACCGTGGTAGCCGGCGAACACGTGGGGGCCGGCGACCTCCACCTCCCCGTCGTCGGCGATGCGGACGCTGGCGCCCGGGACGGGCTTGCCCACCGTCCCGATCCGCAGCGCATCCGGACGGTTGATCGTCGCGCCCGCCGTCGTCTCGGTCAGGCCGTAGCCCTCGAGCACCATCACGCCGGCACCGGCGAAGAAGTGTCCGAGCCGCTCCCCCAGCGCCGCGCCGCCGGACACCGCATGGGTGACCCGTCCGCCGAGCGCGGCGCGCAGCCGTGCGAGGACGAGCCGGTCGAACAGCGCGTGCTCCAGCCGGGTCCGTGCCGTGACCCGTCCGGCGGCGCGCTCCCGCGACAGGCGCTCGGCGACCGCCGCGGCCCGGTCGAACACGGCGCCCCGTCCCGCATCGACGGCCCGCTGCCGTGCCCCGTCGTGGACCTTCTGGAACACGCGCGGGACGGCGAGCAGGAAGTCGGGGCTGAACCGCGGCAGCTCGTCGGTCAGCCGGGTGATGTCCGACGCGTAGCCGATGAGCACCCCGGCCCGCAGGCAGGTGACCTGCACGACGCGGGCGAAGATGTGGGCGAGCGGGAGGAAGAGGAGGGTGCGCGTGCCGGGGACGAGGAAGTCGCGCGCGGCGTGCCCGAGCTGGACGGCGTCCCACAGCAGGTTCCGGTGCGTGAGCACGCAGCCCTTCGGCGGCCCCGTGGTGCCCGACGTGTAGACGATCGTGGCGACGTCGTCCTGGCGGACCTCGGCGGCACGTGCGTCGAGCTCGGCGGGCCGTACCGCCGCCCCGAGCGCGTCGAGGGTGTCCATCCCACCGTCGTCGAGCACGAGGACGCGCGCGACGTCCGGGGTGCGTGCGGCGACCTCCGCCCGACGGGCGGCGAGCTCGCCGTCCTCGGCGATGAGCAGCCGAGCACCGGAGTCGGCGAGGATCCAGGCGACCTGCTCGGCCGACGACGTCTCGTACAGCGGCACGACGACGGCGCCGATGCGCCAGGCGGCGTAGTCGATGAGGGTGAACTCGACGCGGGTGCGACTGTGGACCGCGACCCGGTCGCCGTGCCCGATCCCGGCGCCGATCAGCCCACGGGCGCAACGCTCGACCGCGGCGGCGAACCAGCGGCCGTCGTGCTCGACGAACCCGTCGCCGGAGCGGACCGCGACGGTCGGACGGTCCGGGACCGTGTCCCGGAGATGGTCGACGACGCTCGCGAGCGTCTCACCCGGCGGCAGGGGCGCGGCGTCGGGCGAGGTGTACTGCCGCCGTGTCGTCGCACCGATCCCGCACACCCCTTCCCTGTCGCCCGACGAGCGTAGCCCTGCGGGCGCGGACGACCGCAGGGCTAGCCTCGCAGGACCGGCGCGCCCGCCCCGACCGCACCGGACGCCGGAGGGAGCCAGCGATGTCGGACGCCGCGAACCTCACCCGCGAGGAGGCCGTCGCCCGTGCGCGGCTCCTCGCCGCGCCCCGCACCCACGTCCACCTCGACCTCAGCCACGACGACGGCTCCGAGGACGTCCGGACGTTCCGCTCGGTGAGCACCGTCGAGCTGCACCTGCGCGAGGACGGGACGACGTTCCTCGACCTCGTCGCCGAGCACGTCGAACGGGTCGTCGTCGACGGTGCGGAGCAGGACCCCGCCGCGTGCACGGGCGGGCGGGTGCCGCTGGAAGGGCTGCGTGCCGGCACGCATACCGTCGAGGTGACCGCGACGATGCGGTACGGGCGTGACGGGCGGGGGCTGCACCGCTTCGTCGACCCGAGCGACGGCGTGGTCTACCTGCACAGCCAGTTCGAGCCGTTCCACGCCCTGCAGGTGTTCGCCTGCGTCGACCAGCCGGACGTGAAGACCGCGTTCTCCCTCACCGTCGACGCACCCGCCGGATGGGTCGTCGTGTCCAACGAGCCGGCGACGCGCACACCGGCGGACGGGGCCGCCGGACGCTGGGAGTTCGGCCCGACGCCACCGATCAGCACCTACCTGGCCGCGGTCGTGGCCGGCGGCTACGAGCACACCGCGGCGACGTTCGAGCGGCCCGACGGTTCGCAGGTGCCGCTGCGGCTGTTCGTCCGCCGCTCGCTCGCCGAGCACCTCGAGGCGGAGGAGCTGTTCGACCTCACCCGTCGCGGGCTCACGTTCTTCGAGGACGTGTTCGACCGCTACCCGTTCACGAAGTACGACCAGCTGTTCGTGCCCGAGTTCGGCGCCGGCGCGATGGAGAACCCCGGCTGCGTGACGTTCACCGAGGCGTACGTGTTCCGCTCCCGGGTGACGGACACGGTGCGGGAGCGACGGGCCGAGACGGTGCTGCACGAGATGGCCCACATGTGGTTCGGCGACCTCGTCACGATGCGCTGGTGGGACGACCTGTGGCTCAACGAGTCGTTCGCCACGTTCATGTCGGTGCTCGCCATGGTCGAGGCGACCCGCTGGGACGCCGCCTGGGTGACGTTCCTCGATGCGGAGAAGTCGTGGGCGAAGTTCCAGGACCAGCTGCCGTCCACCCACCCGATCGCCGACGACATGCCCGACGTCGAGTCGGTCCACCAGAACTTCGACGGCATCACCTACGCGAAGGGGGCGTCGGTGCTGCGGCAGCTCGTCGCCTGGGTGGGGCAGGAGGCGTTCCTCGCCGGCTGCCGCGACTACTTCGCGGCGCACGCGTGGGGCAACACGACGCTCGACGACTTCCTCGCCGCCCTCGAGCACGCCAGCGGCCGCAAGCTCAGCGCGTGGCGGGACGAGTGGCTGCGCACCACGGGCGTGAACCTGCTCACCCCGGACGTCGAGGTCGCCGACGACGGCACCTACCGGGCCGTGCGGGTCCTGCAGTCCGACCCGGCGCCGCTGTGGCGCACCGCCGGGCACGAGCCGGTGCTGCGCCGGCATCGGCTCGCCGTCGGCGTCTACGACCTCGTCGACGGCCGGCTCGTGCGACGCGAACGTGTCGAGCTCGACGTCGACGGCGCGGTGACGGAGGTCACGGAGCTCACCGGCGTGCGGGCCGGTGACCTCGTCCTGCTCAACGACGACGACCTGACGTTCGCGCGCATCGCCCTCGACGAGGGTTCGCTCGACACCGCGACGGCGCACCTCGACGCGTTCGTCGACCCGCTCCCCCGCGCGCTCGTGTGGGCGGCCACCTGGGACATGCTGCGGGACGGCCTGCTGCCGGCGTCACGGTTCGTGGAGCTCGTCGTCGGCAACCTCGCGCACGACGAGCAGGTCGGGGTGCTCCAGCGTCTGCTGCTCCGCGCCGCCGGCGCGGTCGACCGCTACGCCGCACCCGAGCACCGCACGGCCCTGCGCGCGCTGCTGCGCGCCCGTGCCGCCGACGCGATGGACCGCTGCGAGCCGGGCGGCGACCATCAGCTCGCCTGGTTCCGCCAGTGGGCCAGCCTCGCCGAGTCCCCCGCCGACATCACCCGGCTCGAGGGGCTCCTCGCCGGCACGGACACGATCGCGGGGCTCGAGGTCGACACCGACCTGCGCTGGGCCATCGTCACGGCGCTCGCCCGCACGGGGAACGCCGACGACGACCGGATCGACGCCGAGCTCGCCCGGGACGACACCGACCTCGGCCAGCGGCAGGCGATGACCGCACGCGCGGCACGACCGGACGCCGACGCGAAGGCGTGGGCGCGCGGCCTGCTGCGTGACGACGCCGACCTGTCGCACACGCTCGCACGGCAGCTGTGGGCGGGGTTCACCCAGCTCGACCAGGAGGAGCTCGCCGCCGCGTACCTGGCGGACTACCCCGACGACCTCGACCACGTGTGGGCGACGCGCACGCTCGACTTCGCCATCGAGTTCGCCGCCGGCATGTTCCCCCACGGTGCGGTCGACGCGGGCCTGCTGGAGGCGACCGATGCGGTGCTGGCGCGCGACGACCTGCCGCGTCCGCTGCGCCGGGTGCTGCTCGAGCAGCGTGACACGGTCGTGCGCACCCGCCGGGCCCGTGAGGTCGACGCGGCGGCCGGCTGAGCGGTGTCCCGGCGTCCCGCCGTCGCGCCGTCCCGGCGTCCGGTGGGGTCTCAGCCGCCGAGGTCGCCGAGGAGCCGTTCCGCCGCGATCTCCGCGCAGGTGGCGCACATCGGGTAGCGGGACGGGTCGCCGTCGGGCCGCCAGCGCTTCCCGCACAGCGCCGTCACCTCGCGTCCGGTGCGCCGGTACCGCTCGAGCTCACGGCGCGACACGTAGTGGGCGAACCGGTCGTGGTCGCCGTCCCCCGTCGACGGTGTCGTCCGCTCCTCGACGTCGACGTCGGGCAGGGTCGGGGCGGGACCGGACGGTGCGGCGGCCTGCAGGACGGGCATGCGGGGGTCCTCCGTGACGGTCCGGGCGTCCGAACGCCCGGTGCGGCACGGTCCGACGCTACCCGCTCAGACCCGCCGCCGATCGTGCACCGGGTGACGCCACACGTGGTCGACGGCGTCGTCGAGGGAGCGTCGCAGCCCGACACGGAAGTCGGGCACCTCCGGGGCGAGGCCCAGCTCGTCCCACAGCAGCGACGGCTCCACCCACAGGGCCATGTTCCACGCGCGCACCGTGTCCGGCGTGAAGATGTCGGGGGTCTCGAGCCGGGAGCGGAACAGCCGCATGAGCGACGTCCCGGCGAGGGCGAGGGGGGCCGGCAGCCGGACCACCACCAGCCGGGGCAGCAGCCGCGTGAGCTCGCCGAGGAACCGGTCCCAGCCGGCCGGATCGTGGTCGCCGATGCCGCGCGCCCCCTCCCAGTCGCCCTGCGCCGCGGCGATGAGCACCCGTGCGGCGTCGTGGACGTGGAGGTGGGAGAACGGCGGCGCGCTGCGCCCGGGGACGACCAGCACGCCGCGGCGGACGTTCGCGAACAACTGGTCGCCGGCGCCGTACACGTGCGGGAGCCGGATGCTGGCGACCGACAGGCCCGGACGCGCCGCGAGCTCCCGTTCCATGCGCAGCTTCACCCGGCCGTAGTCGATGACCGGAGCGGGCGGCGTGTCGGCGGTGATCGCCGTCACCGACGGCGCATGGACGAGCAGCGACGAGCCGAACACGAACCGCCGCACGCCGGCGTTCTCCGCGGCGTCGGCGAGCGCCCGGGTGCCGGCCACGAAGGTCGGCTCGAGCCGGTGCGCGGGTTCGAACACCGCGCGACCACCGAGGTGGATGATGGCGTCGCACCCGTCGACGACCTCGGGCAGCGTGTCGGGCACGGTCAGATCACCGTGCACCGCCTCGACGTCGAGCCCGTCGAGCAGCGAGGCCCGGTTCGGCCGGCGGACCATGACCCGCGGACGCAGGCCCGCCGCGGCGAGCTGCCGCGCGACCTCCGAGCCGATGAACCCGGTCGCGCCGGTGACCAGCACACGCATGTCCGCTCCCTGTCCCCCTCTTGATAGCGCGCCCGGGGGCGGGAACGGGGGGCCGAAGGTCCTGCGAACGACCGTCGTGAGGGTCGTCGTGGGGGTGGTGGTGCGCGAGGGGGGACTTGAACCCCCAAGGAGTTTCCTCCACACGGCCCTCAACCGTGCGCGTCTGCCAGTTCC